>CAYRRL010000028.1:0-13445 GCA_964426665.1 uncultured Ferruginibacter sp.
CCACTTCGGCAGTGCCAATGCGGTGGCCGCTTACATTCAATACATCATCCACACGGCCTGTAATGCGGTACATTCCTTCATCATCTTTCAATGCGCCATCACCGGTGAAATATAAATTTTCATACGTAGCAAAATAGTTTGTCCGGCAGCGTTCATGATCGCCGTAAGTAGTGCGAAGAATAGATGGCCAGGGCGCTTTGATGCAAAGATTGCCTTTCAACAAGCCATGCTCATCTTTCTCTGTTACTTCTCTTCCATTTTCATCCACCAATATTGGCTGCACACCGGGCATTGGCAATGTTGCCCATGAGGGTTTAGCTGGTGTTACGCCTGCAAAATTCGAAATCAAACAACCACCGGTTTCTGTTTGCCACCATGTATCTACTATCGGGCATTTCTTTTTGCCGATGTGCTCATCGTACCAATGCCATGCTTCTTCATTAATTGGCTCGCCAACTGTGCCTAATACTTTTAATGAGGATAAATCTTTTCCTTTCAATGGCTCTAACCCAAAGCCCATCAAACTTCTGATAGCAGTTGGTGCTGTATAAAGAATATCTACTCTGTGCTTATCAATAATATCCCAAAACCTTCCTGCATCTGGCCAGGTTGGTATTCCTTCAAACATTAAAGAAGTAGCACCAGCGCTTAATGGCCCATATACAATATAACTGTGGCCTGTTATCCAGCCAATATCAGCCGTGCAAAAATGAACCTGCCCCGGTTGGTATTGAAACACATTTATAAAAGTGTAGTTTGTCCAAACCATATAACCAGCCACGCTGTGCACAACGCCTTTTGGTTTCCCCGTAGAGCCGGAAGTGTATAAAATAAACAATGGGTCTTCTGCATCCATTTCTTCGGCATCAAATTTTACAACGCCGTCTTTTTCCACCTGGTGTTCTGCATACTCCATTTCATCTTCCCACCAAACATCCCTTCCTTTTATCATTGATACCGGTATTCTTGTCCTTGTATAAACAATTACTTTCTTCACTGTTTTATTCCCAATCAATGCGTCGTCAATCACACTTTTTAAAGGGATATCTTTTGCGCCCCGGTAAGCGCCATCACATGTGATAATAAATTCTGCGCCTGCATCTCCCAATCTGTCTGCAATGCTTTGTGCACTAAAGCCGCCAAAAATTACAGAGTGTATAGCGCCAATCCTTGCACAGCCCAGCACCGCATACGCCAATTCAGGAATCATGCCCATATAGATACAAACCCGGTCGCCTTTTTTAACGCCGTTGTTCCTTAGCATTTGCGCCACCTGGCACACACGTTTGTGCAGCCTTGCATAAGTCACCACCCTCACCCTTTCTTCTGGGTTATTTGGTTCCCAAATAATAGCAGGTTTATCAGCCATTGTTTTTAAATGCCTGTCAATGCAATTCTCTGTAATGTTGAGCCTGCCGCCTGCAAACCATTCTACTTTTGGTTCTTTAAAATTCCAGTTAAGAACCTTCCCCCATTTTTTTCTCCATTGAAAATTTTCTGCAATAGCGCCCCAAAAACCTTCGGGGTCTTCCACGCTTTTTTTGTACGCTGCTTTGTAATCGTTGTAAGATTTTATCTGGTAAGAATATGGCATAGCAATTAATTAAGGCTTAAAAATACGAAACAAGAAATATGAAAGAAAATAAATTGCTAAGCCGCAACAGGGAGGCTGAAACTGAATGTGCTGCCGCTTCCGAATAAAGATTCAACTGCAACGCTGCCGCCATGTGCTTCTATAAATTCTTTTGAAATAGCAAGCCCCAGGCCTGTCCCTGACTTTTCTGATGTGCCCGGCACTTTAAAATAACGTTCAAAAACCCTTGGCAAATATTTCTCCTCAATGCCTTTGCCATTATCTTTAACGGCAAATACCAACCGCCCTTCTTCCTGTTTTACCAGAATTTGTACTTCGCTATTTTCATACGAATGCTTGATAGCATTGGTTAAAAAGTTATTTAAGACCCAAATCAATTTTTCTTCATCCGCATTTATTGAAGGGAGGTTGTCAGCAACTGATTTCTTGATTGAAATACTTTTATCCCTTGCTGCATTTTGTACAAACTGTTCTGCTTTTTCAACAACAGTATATGGAGAAACTTTACTAATATTCAGCTGAAGCCTTCCGCTTTCCACCTGCGACATATCAAGCAACTCACTTAAAATCCGCAATAATCGTTTGTTATCATCCTTCAGGCTTTGCACCAACTGCTTTTGTTCATCATTTAAATTGCCGACCCGCTCGTCTTCAAGCAACTTTAAACTAAAATCTGATGAAGCCAATGGTGTTTTTAATTCATGCGAAATAGTTGACATAAAATTTGTCTTGGCCGTATCCAATTCCTTAAATGGCGTAATGTTTCTTAAGACTATTACCGTGCCTGCCTTCTCATCTTTTTGTTGTATATCAAGCAATTCCTTTGTAAAATAATTTTCCTTATTCTCCACCACAATTTTAAACGGTATGTTGTTTTGTTCATTTACCAAAAAACGGAACAAGTCATTTCTCTTCTCAACATCCATCTTCAATTGCCCTACAATATCTGCTTCTTTCAAATTCAGCAGTTGCAATGCCTGCTGGTTGGCAAATAATATTTTTCCCTTGTTGTCAAGCCCAATACTGGCATCCTTGAGTGAATTAATCACTGTTTCCGCCCGTTGCTTTTCAAATAATATTTTTGCCAGGTTGCTGTGTTCATACTCATCGAGTTTTTCTGCCATGTTGTTAAAAGCATTGGCCACTTCGCCAAATTCGTCGTTACGCTCAATGTTAATCCTGTGTTTGTAATTTTTTGCTTCAATTGCTTTTATCCCTTCAGTAACAGAAGCCACAGGCCCGGCAACTGAGGATGGGAAATTATACAGGAAAGTAAACCCAACAAGCAAACAAACAGTAAGGCAAATGGTAATAATTGTTTTAGCTTTTTCCGCTGATGCCTGTGCTGCCTGGTTTTTAAAATCTATTGCTTTTAAGTTCACCATCATAATCCCGGCAATGTCCTTTCTTATTAGAGCAGCCATTGAATCCTTTTTCCCATTTCTCTTCAATTCATTAAAGTTTTTTCTTAATGACTCTGTAAGTTCTTTTTCCCCTTTTTCTGTAATATTTTTCTCCTGCAACTGCAATGTTTTTTCGAAGCGTTCAAATACAACGCTATAGCCTGCTGTATTCAATTCATCCAGCATTTCCCTTGAATAACTTAGTGTTTCATAATTATTCTTTACAATCTGCCTTGATTCTGCACTGATACGGTTGAGGTAATAAAAATTGACAGCGCCCACTATTACCAGCAGCACAAATAAAAAAATGCTTCCCAGCGTAATTTTTGTTTTTAGTTTAACTGCCATCAGGATAGAATAATAAGGTCAACATCATTTTTTGAAAGCGTTTTCAATAATGAATTGAAAATGCTTGTTTGTAAAATTACCTGGAACAAATTTAAGTGGGGCTTGCCAATACATACTGTTGTTATTTGCTTTTCTTCCACCATCTGCATGACCACCCTGGCTACATTTTTTTCTTTCACCTGTACTACTTCTGCGCCAAGTTCCGTTGCATTCTTAAAATTGTTGATCAAATGCCTTTGCGAAGCCAGGGGTATTTTATCAGTGCTTTCATTGGGCGTTTGCACATACAATACATACCATTTGCTGTTGTAGTAAGAGGCAAGCCTTGCTGTTTTGCGGATAATATTTTGTGCAATTTCATGATTGGATGAGATACAGGCAAGAAAGCGCTCATGGCGCCAGGGGCGCTCTTTTGCAGTTACTTCATAATCTACTTTTCTTTCTACCTGCCCTGCTACTTCCTTTAGTGCCAGTTCCCTTAGTTGCAATATTTTCTCCGGCTGAAAAAAGTTTTGCAAAGCCTGCTGCACTTTGCTGTGGTCATAAATTTTGCCTTCCTTCAGCCTTGCTATCAATTCATCTGCAGTTAAGTCAATATTCACGACTTCATCCGCCATCTGCAATAATTTGTCCGGCACCCTTTCAGCCACCTCTACCCCGGTGATATGTTTTACATCCTCATTAATACTTTCAATGTGCTGGATGTTTACCGCAGTGATTACATCAATGCCTGCATCTAAGATATCAAGCACATCCTGCCAGCGTTTTTCATTTTTGCTTCCGGGAATATTGGTATGCGCCAGTTCATCCACAATTACAATTTGTGGCTGCAGTAATAAAATTGCCTGCACATCCAGTTCATCTAACTGCTTGCCTTTATAAAAGGTTTGCCTGCGTGGGATGATTGGCAAGCCGTCAATCAGGGCTTGCGTTTCTTTTCTGTTATGCGTTTCCACATAGCCCACTTTTATGTTCGCACCATTGCGAAGCAGTGTGTGTGCTTCCTGCAACATACGGTACGTCTTGCCCACACCAGCGCTCATGCCGATGTAGATTTTCAGCTTTCCTTTTTTGTCCTGCTGAATTTTTTCAAGCCATTTATTTGCTTCTTCTGCTGCCATGTTTTAAAAAGAAACAGCGATTGAACCTGTTATAAAACTATTTGTATTTGTTATACTATTCGCCTTTGAAAAAATCTCATCCTTACTATTCAGGCTTCTTACTTCAAGCCGCACCAGCACATTGCTAACCGGGCTATGGTCTATGTTAAAAGAATAACCCGTTGTTTGAAACCCGTTTGGTGAACCGGTTGCTACGATAACACCATTTTTATCATTGTAATGTTCGCCCCTTGCGGCAATTGCCCATTTGTTATTGAAAGCATACTTCAAAATAAGCACTGGTGAATACCATGTGTTTTTTCCACTGCTTCCGGGAGTTTTATCTTCTGTGCCAATATCAAAGCCGGCTATAAAACCAAGCTTATCCGTTATATTGATGATACCATAGAAATTATGGAACAACCTGTTTTGCCTGGCACTATCAGGCTTGTCTGTACCAATAAAAGCACTGTAGTTCAACAATACTTTTGATGAAGGCTTAAACTGTATTTGTGTGCCCCAGCTCATCAATGAATTGCCACTCACTCTTGCTATACGCTGCCAGCCATTCAATGCCATACCGCTCACAAGCCATTTGCCATTACCGGAAGTGTAAGTAAGCTTTGCGCCTGCTTCAAAGTAAGGAGAGTTGTCCGCTAAAATACTTCTTGTAATATTCCAGCAATCTTTACTTACAGCGCTTTCAAAACCTATATGGGATGGCATTATGCCTGCATCCAGCCAAAGGCTTTTTGTTTTGCTGAGCTTTACGCCCACATTAGCTTCATAAATATTTTTTAGCACGCCGGGTTCTGCTGAATAATTTGCATTCATGTAAGTGCCTGCAGCCAATGCCATGTTGGCCCTTACCCGTTCAGCGCTGTATGCTGCTTTTATAAAACCCAGGTTCAGGTTAAATTCATTATGCCTGTTATGGCTGTAAAAAAAGCCCGGGCGGTTGTTGTCAGCAGGTTTATTAAAGTCATAAGTGTAATATGCTTCTGCATAACTGCTAAAAACCAATGAAGCCCTGGATGAATCTTGTGCAATGGCGCTTTTGCAAAAAAATGCTGCACCAATAATTAAAAACTTTTTCATTCTCATTTCAATTTGTCTAATTCAATATTCAATTTTAAAACATTAATCTTATCAGGCCCGAATGGAGTTGTCTCAATATGGCCCGATACCAGTTTTTGTACGTTAATTTCCGAAAGATTACGAGCTGCAGCGACACGCTTTACCTGAATATAAGCAGAAGCAGGTGAAATGTGGGGATCAAGCCCGCTGCCGCTTGCTGTAACTAAATCAGCAGGTATCTCTTCTTTCTTTACACCGGGGTTATGCACAAGGAAAGTATCAATCCTGTCCTGTACAATTTGTAAATAATCAGGGTTAGATGGCCCCTTGTTGCTGCCTGCAGAACCTGCAGCATTATAATCCACAGCAGAAGGCCGGCCCCAGAAATATTTTTCCTCTGTAAATTTTTGCCCGATGTTTCCGTAGCCAACTACTTTGCCATCTACCGATATGGTTTCCCCTTTACCGCCATTTGGCGCAGCTTTGCCAATAACCGCTATCAATAAAGGATATAATCCAGCACAAATCACAACCATCACAATTGTCAGCCTCAATGATATAATTAAATTCTTTTTCATTTTAGTTTATTTTATCAATTACATAAATAATGCAAGCAACATGTCAATTAATTTTATCCCAATGAACGGAACAATTATTCCGCCTAAACCATAAATCAATAGATTTCTTCTCAGCAATGCAGATGCGCCAATTGGCTTGTAGGCAACACCTCTTAACGCCAATGGGATTAATAATGGAATAATGATGGCATTAAAAATCACCGCTGATAAAATCGCTGACTGAGGGCTTTTCAATCCCATAATATTTAATGACTGTAATGCAGGGATAGATGCAATGAATAAGGCTGGTACTATTGCAAAATATTTTGCCACGTCATTGGCGATAGAAAATGTTGTAAGTGTCCCCCTTGTTATTAATAACTGCTTTCCTATTTCAACTACTTCTATCAACTTAGTTGGGTCGTTATCCAGATCAACCATATTACCTGCCTCTTTTGCAGCCTGTGTGCCGCTGTTCATTGCCACGCCAACATCTGCCTGTGCCAATGCTGGAGCATCGTTTGTGCCATCGCCCATCATGGCAACCAGTTTGCCGCCCTGTTGTTCTTTGCGGATGTAATTCATTTTATCTTCCGGTTTTGCTTCGGCAATAAAATCATCCACACCAGCTTTTTCAGCAATGTATTTTGCAGTAAGTGGATTATCGCCTGTTACCATCACTGTTTTCACACCCATTTTTCTCAATCTTTCAAAACGTTCCTGTATGCCGGGCTTGATGATGTCCTGCAGTTCAATTACCCCATTTACTTTATTATTTACCGAAACAACTAATGGTGTGCCACCATTGGAAGAAATGGCTTTCACCTTTTCTGCTGTTTCATTGGGAAAATCATTTCCGTGATTTACAACAATATTTTTAATGGCATCAAAAGCACCTTTGCGTATGCTGTCGCCGCCGGAAATATTAATACCGCTGCTTCTCGTTTCTGCAGTGAACTGGATAAAATGAACATGCTTTTCATCCAGCACGGGTTTTTTAACCCCTTTTGCATCTGCCAGCTCAAGAATTGATTTGCCCTCTGGTGTTTCGTCTGCCAATGATGCTAATAAGCAGGCTTCAATAAACTTTTTTCCGTCAATGCCGGGAGCAGGATAAAAGTTGGTGGCTTTACGGTTACCAATAGTAATTGTTCCTGTTTTATCCAGTAACAGCACATCCACATCGCCCGCTGTTTCCACCGCTTTGCCGCTTTTTGCAATTACGTTTGCCCTTAACGCCCTGTCCATACCGGCGATGCCTATGGCAGACAACAAGCCGCCGATAGTTGTTGGTATTAAACAAACAAAAAGGGAAATAAATGCTGCGATGGTGATGGGTGTGTTTGCATAATCAGCAAATGGTTTTAACGTAACACACACAATAATGAAAATGAGTGTGAAGGCAGCCAGCAAAATTGTCAACGCAATTTCGTTGGGTGTTTTTTGCCTTGAGGCACCTTCAACCAATGCAATCATTTTATCCAAAAATGATTCGCCTGGCTCTGTGGTTACTTTTACTTTTATTTTATCGCTTAACACTTTGGTGCCGCCGGTAACAGAGCTTTTATCGCCGCCTGCTTCACGGATAACCGGGGCAGATTCGCCGGTGATGGCAGATTCATCTATTGTTGCAATACCTTGAACAATTTCGCCATCCATCGGGATGATATCACCTGCCTCACAAACAAACATATCGCCTTTGCGTAATTGAGAAGAAGGAACAACATGCACTTCATTCAAATACATATCCCCAACAATATCCACTTTTTTAGCCGGTGTATCCTGTCTTGTTTTACGCAGGCTTTCTGCCTGTGCTTTGCCTCTGGCTTCTGCAAGCCCTTCGGCAAAGTTGGCAAACAATACAGTGAGCAAAAGAATAGCGAAGATGGTGATGTTGTACCACAAAGCGCCTTCAGTTGTATTATGTGTGGCTATCTGCCATATGCATACAGCCATCATTACGGCAGTGCCAATCTCCACGGTAAACATTACCGGGTTCTTCACCATTGCCTTTGGATTCAGCTTTACAAAAGATTGTTTTATTGCAGTGCCCACCAATGCAGGCTCAAATAATTTTGCAGAACGTTTATGCTTAGTCATTGTAGTAGTTCTTTAATAGAGTGAAAAATATTCGGCTAATGGGCCAAGCGCCAATGCCGGTAAATATGACAATGCTGTTACAATAATTATCACAGCCAGTGTCATTGCGCCAAATGTGTATGAGTCTGTCCTTAGCGTACCGGGCGAATCAGGGATATATTTTTTATTGGCAAGCAGCCCGATAATTGCAATAGGTGCAATGATTGGAAGATACCTGCCAAGCATTAACACAATTCCTGTTGTTACATTCCAGAAGATATTGTTATCGCCCAGCCCTTCAAAGCCGCTGCCGTTGTTGGCATTGGCTGAAGTATATTCATACAGCATCTCAGAAAAACCATGATACGATGGATTGTTGAGCCATGCGCCCGGCTTAACTGCCCATGCCATTTCTGGATGATGTGCCACCATGTACGCAGCCAGTGCTGTAAAACCTTTTATTAAAAATGCAGACAACAATGTAACAAGCGCTGCTATTTTAACTTCTCTTGCCTCCACTTTATGCCCCATAAATTCTGGTGTCCTTCCCACCATCAAGCCGGAAATAAAAACGGCAATGATGATAAAGATGAAATAGTTTAATAACCCAACACCCACACCTCCGTATAATGCATTTATCATCATGTCCAGTATCACCACGCCACCGCTCATAGGCGTTAAGCTGTCATGCATGCCATTTACCGAGCCATTGGACGTAGATGTTGTCGCCACACTCCATAATGCTGTGGCAGCAGCGCCAAACCTCACTTCTTTCCCTTCCATACTGCCGATGGCTTGCGAAATACCCATTTTATCAATGGCTGGGTTTCCTTTTGTTTCATAATAAATATTAATTGAGCAAAAGATGGCAAACAGCAATGTCATCACCCCAAAAATTACATTGGCCAATTTTTTCCTGTTGAGATAAAAACCCAGTGCAAACACCAAAGCAATTGGTATCAGTAATATAGAAATGGTTTCCAGTGCATTGGTAATATAATTCGGGTTCTCCAGTGGATGTGCAGAGTTTACACCAAACCATCCGCCGCCGTTAGTACCTAATTGTTTTATGGCAATCATGCCTGCAGCAGGCCCTCTTGATACCTGTACAGTATCGCCCTGTAAAGTGGTGATGGTATCTTTTCCGTCGTAAGAAGAGGGCGTACCATTAAAAACAAGTATAACTGCAAGAATAATTGACAGCGGCAATAAAATCCTTGTAACACTTTTCACCAGGTAATTCCAGAAGTTGCCGAGGTTATCAGTGGTTTTCTCTTTCAAACCATTGAACAAAGCGATTAAACAGGCAATACCTGTTGCGGCACTTAAAAACTGCAAAAAGGTTATTACAAATAATTGGGTGAAATAGGTTAACCCTGATTCACCGGAATAATGCTGCAGGTTACAGTTTACCAAAAAGCTGATAGCTGTGTTAAATGCCAGGTCCGGGGTTTGCCCTGCATTGCCATCCGGGTTCATTGGCAACTTATCCTGGAACACCAGTAACAACATTGCATATACAAGCCACAACATGTTTACTGTAAGCATTGCCTTCAGGAACTGCTTCCAGTTCATGCCTTCATTTGGATTGATGCCGCCAACCTTAAAAATGAACCTGTCAACAGGGTTCATAAAATCAGTTATATTTCTTTCTCCTTTAAAGATTTTTGTGATCAGCTTTCCCAAAGGGTAAGCAAGTATTACTGTAAGGAGAAAGATGGAGGCGGTGCCTAAAATTTCGCTGTTCATCTTTTAAAATTTTTCTGGTTTAATTAATACATAGAGCAGGTACGCAAACACTGCTATAGAAAGGATAAAAAGTACTGTCATCATAAAATAATTTTTTTTGGTTTTGCAAACAAGGCTGCCGGATAGGAAACCGGCTTCTTAAAGTCAGATTTTTTCGAACCAGTCTGTTGCTTTATAAAAAAGGCCGAAACAGATGAGGCCGCTTAGTAATAGAATAATTGTGAGCATACAATTTGTTTAAAGATGTTTGATTAACAAGCCAGCAATGAGCAAAGTGATGTAAACAGCCGGGATGATGATGTAAAGGCGTGGTTTTCGTTTCTTATCCATATTTAATGTTTGAAACATGATATGCCAACGGAGTGCCTGAAGTGAAGGGAATGAAAATAAGAGAGTGGGATGCAGTGCTGTATTGGTTTTGGGGCTAATTAAAATTTTTCCAAGAGTTTGGCAAAAACAATAGGCCCTTCCAAAATGAAAGGGTGCATTTTCATTTTGAAATTGCCTGAACGGGATTTTAATAGAATAAAAGGATTTGATGGGTTAGCGGAGAGCTAAAATTGAAAATATCCCCCTAAATCCCGGTTCAGGCAATTTTATACTCCTCAATCTTCCTATATAAAGTTGTCAACCCGATATTCATCAATTTTGCCGCTTCGGTCTTATTCCCTTTTGTATGCAGCAATACTTTTTGAATGTGCTGTTTCTCTATCAATGCCAAATCAAAAATATTTAATGGGGCATCGCTGCTGTTCCGTAATTCAGCAGGAAGCGTTTGCAATGTGAGCGAATTGTTATCGCTTAAAATAACAGAGCGTTCAATAATGTTTTTTAGCTCCCGTATATTGCCGGGCCAATGATAGCCTTGTAATGCATTTGTGTATTCCTTTTGCAAAGCAGGCGCTGGCTTATTTGTTTTAACAGCAAACACTTCCGCAAAATGTTTTGCCAGCGCAGGGATGTCTTTTGCCCGTTCCCGTAACGCAGGCAATACAATTTGGAAAGCAGACAAACGGTAAAAGAGATCAGAACGGAAATGCCCGGCTTCTATTTCTTTCTGCAAATCCCTGTTAGTGGCAGCAATGATGCGTACGTTTGCTTTTGCAGTTTTAGTGTCCCCTACTTTTATAAACTCGCCGGCTTCCAGCACCCTTAATAATTTGGCTTGTAACTCCACAGGCATTTCGCCAATCTCATCTAAAAAAACAGTGCCGCCATTGGCTTCTTCAAACAAACCTTTTTTGTCTTTAATGGCCCCGGTAAAAGCGCCAGCCTTGTGGCCAAATAATTCACTCTCTAATATTTCTTTACTCAATGCGCTACAGTTAACTGCTACAAATGGCTTGTTCCCCCTGCTGCTTTGCTGATGGATAGATTGGGCAAATACTTCTTTGCCCGTGCCTGTCTCGCCCAATAACAAAACAGTGGTATCAGTTGCTGCAACTTTTTCTGCTAATGTTATGGCTTGTTTTATTGCAGGCGATTCGCCAATAATAGTACTGAAAGAATATTTGCCGGCAATTTGTTTTTGCAGTTGCTCTACTTTTCTTGCCAGTTGCAGTTTATCAACTGCCCGGTGCAGCAATGGGATTATTTTATCATTATCATCGCCTTTGGTGATATAATCAAAAGCGCCGTTACGCATGGCCTGCACGCCATCGGAAATATTGCCATAAGCAGTGAGCAAAATAATTTCTGTCAATGGGTATTGTGCTTTCAGTTCCTTCACTATTTCAACGCCATTGCCATCAGGTAGTTTTACATCGCACAGGATAATATCAGGCATTTCTTTTTGCACCATCTTCTTTGCAGCCATATAATTGCCGGCTTCATTTACCGTAAAGCCCTCCAGCCGTATAATCCTTGCCAGCAGTTTTCGCAACTGTTCTTCATCATCTATTAATAATATTGACCAATCCATTCGTGGTATTATTATATCAAAACTAAGGCAAACTTTATTTGCCCATTAATAAATTATGTATCTTAAATCCATGAACGCCACCGCCAGCAAAACCAATATCGGCAAAGTCATCTTCTCTTCCTCCCTCGGCACCTTAATAGAATGGTACGATTTCTACATCTTTGGCATGTTGGCAAAAACAATTTCAGCCGAATTTTTCCCGGAAGGGAACGATACTGCTGCTTTGCTAAGCACACTGGCCATTTTTGCTGCTGGCTTTATTGTGCGCCCTTTCGGCGCATTGGTGTTCGGGAGGCTTGGCGATTTGATAGGAAGGAAATCTACTTTCTTATTGACACTGGTATTGATGGGTACCTCTACATTTTTAATTGGGGTGGTGCCAGGATATAAAACAATTGGTATTGCGGCGCCATTATTAGTGTTGTTATTAAGATTGATACAAGGCCTTGCGCTTGGCGGAGAATATGGCGGCGCTGCCACTTATGTGGCAGAACATGCGCCTGCCGGCAAGCGTGGCTATTATACAAGCTGGATACAAACCACTGCAACGCTTGGTTTGTTTGTAGCGCTCGGAGTTATTATGGCAGTAAAAAGCAATATGAGCGATGCAGCTTTTACTGCTGAATGGGGCGGTTGGCGCTGGCCATTCTGGATTTCGATTTTGTTAGTGGCTGTTTCTGTTTACATAAGATTAAAGATGAAGGAATCGCCTTTGTTTTCAAAATTGAAGGACGAGAAGAAAACCTCTCTCAATCCTTTAAAAGAAAGTTTTGGGCACAAGGCAAACTTTAAAATGGTGCTGCTGGCTTTGTTTGGCGCTGTGATGGGGCAAGGCGTTATCTGGTACACAGGGCAGTTTTATGCTCAATCATTTTTAGAAAACACCGTGAAGATTGAGTTTATGCAGAACAGGGAAATATTATTGTGGGCTATTGCATTGGCTACGCCGTTCTTTGTTGTGTTTGGATGGCTGAGTGATAAGATTGGGAGAAAATGGATAATGCTGACAGGGATGTTGCTGGGCGTGGTTTTGTACAGGCCGATATTTGGGGCGATGTTGAAAGATGCGGATGTAAAGATGTGGGATAAAAAAATCGCATCTTCTGCTTTGGCAAAAGATATTAGGATTTTGAAAATTGATACGCTAAAAGATATTACCAATAAGAAAAGCCTTTTTGTCGTTCATGCAAAAACAAGATGGGACTGTATTGACGGAAGAAAATATTTCAGAATTAGTGCAGACACAATGAATATGTTTGAATCTTTAATGGCATTTGATTTAAAAAGCCCTGACAACAAACCGGTATACTTTGACAAAATTCTTTCTACGCCACTCAAATGGAAATTCATCTTCCTCATTTGGCTAATGATAATCTTTGTAACAATGGTGTATGGCCCAATAGCAGCATTCCTTGTTGAATTATTCCCAACTAAAATCAGGTACACAAGCATGAGCCTGCCGTACCATATTGGCAATGGCGTGTTTGGTGGATTGGTTCCTTTTATTGCCACATTGCTTTCAACAACATTTACAAAAGACCCGTTGGTTGGTTTGTGGTACCCTATCAGCGTAGCGGCTTTGTGTTTTGTAATTGGCGCTTTGTATTTGAACAACAA
>CAYRRL010000029.1:0-13274 GCA_964426665.1 uncultured Ferruginibacter sp.
TTTTGCTTTTCAGCTTCATATAAGCCGGCCCATTGCTTATACATGTATTGTACAGGGCTCCATTTAAAGCCCGGTACTTCCACGCCAAACTGCATCCCGTGCGTGTGGCCGCTCAACATTAAATCCACGTCAGGGTAATGCTGCTGCACTTGTGCCTCCCAATGGCTTGGGTCGTGGCTCATTAAAATTTTAAAAGGGTATGTTTCAGTGCCGGTATGGGCCAAATCCATCCTGCCATGCTTGGGGAACCTTGCTTTGGCGCTCCAGTTTTCAATACCAAGCAAGGCAATTTTATCGCCATTCCTTTCAAGCGGCACATGTTCATTCATCAATAGCTGCCAACCCATTGCTGCATGTACTTTCTTTAAATTTTCTAAGTTTTGCTCTTTGCTTACGCCATCCTGCGGCCAGCCCACATAATCGCCGTAGTCGTGGTTGCCCAATGTGGAGTAAACACCCATCGGCGCTTTCAGCCTGCTGAAGATGTGCATATAATCTGCCATCTCTGTTGCCATGTCATTTACCAAATCACCAGTGAACAAAATCAAGTCGGGTTCCTCTTTCAATATTTGCTCTACGCCATGCTCTACTGCTTTGGGATCGGTAAAACTGCCGGAGTGGATGTCGCTTATCTGCACTATTTTAATACCCTTAAAACCTGCAGGCAAATTGCCAAAAGCCAGATTGATGCGGTTGATATGGTATTTGTATTTATTATTGAAGCCATACAATAAACTGCCAAACAAAGTGCTGCCGGCTGCCAGCCCAAGCCAACTTAAAAAAGCAGAGCGGCTGATGCCTTCTGTTTCATTTGTGTCAAGGTTTTTAGAACTGTACATCACTTTCAGCACTATCCATTGAAACAGCCTCCTTACATCATCAATAAACACAAAAAACACAATAACCAATTTAGCGAAGAACAAGCCAACAATAATGGCAAAGATGGTATTGCGAACCATTTTGGGCATAAAATCGAAACGGCTAAACGCAAGCGTTAGGAACGCAACAATTACCAGGACGGACACAATAAAATAAGCTGCATTTATTATAGCCTTTACTTTAGATGACGAGCCGGCCGTAACAGTTTTAAACGCCTGGAAGGCATAAATATCAATCAGTAAAATAATGGCTACAAAAATAAAAGCACCAAGGGGCGTACGCATGTTGTTATTGAATTTATAATATCGTTAATTGAAAGCAATGCTCCTGCAAATATGGAAAGGTTTTGCAAATGTAAATTGCCGCTGGCCAATTATGGCATTTTAATAAAACCATCCAACTGCCGGTTAATAGCCGTTATGGTGGCCGCATCAATAAACCTTCCGCCGGCATCCATCAGTTTATCAACCACAGATATAGGCAGCAAATCGGGGTAAACTGTAACTTTTAAATAATTGAGCACGCCGCTAAAATGCTCCATGCCCCGTATATTGCCCGCCCTGCCGGTTGACACGCCGGCAAGCAATGCTTTTTTGTTCCACCATACAGAATGGGAGCGCCCAATATCGAACAGCATTTTTAAAACGCCGGGATAGCTGCCATTGTATTCGGGCGCTATAAACAAAAATTTTTCTGTGGGTATGATGACATCTTTTTCTATTTGGTGGTACTGCCCGTTTGCATTGGATAAGTCAAGCCCTTCAAGAGAAAGCAGGTTGGCGCCAATACCCTTTTCTTTTAAAAACCGCTGGTATTCCTTCGCTACTTTAAGCGTATTGCTTCCCGGGCGGTTAGTGCCGGATACTATGGTGTACATGGATACTATTTAGTTTGCTTGTAATACAACAAAGGTGGAGGATTGTTCCCATTTTTATACCGAATGGTTAAATTTGCCATGCTGCCATACAGTGGGTATTTTGTGGGTGAATGTTGGCCTGCAAACAGTACCTTTGGCAGCATTTGAGTTTTAAACCTTAAACTTCAAATTTTAGACTTTAAAAATGGCAAGAATAATAGGAATAGCTAACCAAAAAGGCGGTGTGGGCAAAACAACTACGGCTATCAATTTGGCAGCCAGCCTGGCGGTGCTGGAGTTTAAGACGTTGCTGGTAGATGCCGACCCTCAGGCAAACAGCACTACTGGCGTGGGTTTTGACCTGCACAACGTAACACAAAGCCTGTACGACTGCATGGTGAACGAAACAGCAGCTAAAGACGTATTGTTGAAAACTGATGTGCCTTATCTGGACTTAATCCCATCGCATATTGATTTGGTAGGTGCTGAAATTGAAATGATAAACTACCCAAACAGGGAAGGCGTTTTAAAAAAGATACTTGAGCCTTTGGAAGCCGATTATGATTTTATCATTATTGATTGCTCGCCTTCGCTGGGCCTTATAACTGTAAATGCATTGGTGGCTGCCAACAGTGTGGTGGTGCCGGTGCAAACAGAATTTTTTGCTTTGGAAGGGCTGGGGAAATTATTGAATACAATTAAAATTGTTCAAAGCAGGCTCAACCCCGAATTGCAGATTGAAGGCATATTGATGACAATGTATGATGGCCGCCTGCGGCTTTGCAACCAGGTGGTAGCCGAAGTGAGAAGGCATTTTGACGAGCTTGTTTTCAACAGCATGATACACCGCAATACAAGGCTGAGCGAAGCGCCAAGTTTTGGCAAGCCTGTTATTTTGTATGATGCAGACAGCAAAGGCTCGGTAAATTATTTAAACCTTGCAAAAGAAGTGTTGCAGAAAAACAATATGACCAAGATTAGCCAGGAAGAGAAGATAATGAGCTAATATGATAATGTGCTGATGCACTAATTAAAGGCACAAACATCAATTACAATTTCACCTTTGTATTTTCTCTTAACCATTAAAAAATAAACGCCAATTAGCACATCAGCTAATCAGGAAATTAAATTTATGAACGCCCCAAATAAAAAAGACGCATTAGGAAAAGGCATAAGGAGCCTGCTGCAGAATATTGACGCTGATTTAAAAAATACTTCCGGCGCATTAAAAACTGATGTGGTGGAAAAAACTGCCAGCAGCAGCCGCATTGCACTTGACCTAATTGAAGTGAACCCTAAGCAGCCCCGCCGTGATTTTGACGAAACAGCATTGAGCGAACTGGCGGCTTCGGTAAAAATGCACGATATAATACAGCCGCTTACCGTAAGCAAAATGCCCAATGGCAGGTACAGGCTTATTGCAGGGGAGCGCCGCTTCCGTGCCGCAAAAATTGCGGGCCTAAAAGATGTGCCAGTGTATATACGCCAGGCAAATGATGCCGAGCTTTTGGAACTTGCCCTGCTTGAAAACCTGCAAAGGGAAAACCTAAATGCCATGGAAATTGCCCTTAGTTACAAGCGCCTGATGGACGAATTGGATTATACGCAGGAACAGGTAGCAGAGCGAATGGGCAAAGAAAGAAGCACTGTTGCCAATTACATACGCTTATTAAAACTTCCGCCTGATATACAGGTAGCCGTAAGAACGGGCGTGATAAGCATGGGCCATGCACGGGCTTTGATAAATGTGGATGTGGTGGACAAGCAATTGTTTATTTTTTCTGAAATAAAAAACAAACAGCTTTCTGTAAGGCAAACAGAAGAACTGGTAAGAAAGATGTATACCGGCGCCCCTGTTAAAAATAGCGTAAAAGCACAGTTGGCACCTGCATTTAAAAGGATTGAAGATAATTTAGCATCGCAGTTTAATACCAAGGTAAGGCTTCACCACAGCAAGAAAGGCACAGGCACAGTAACGTTTGAATATTATTCGCTGGAAGAATTGAATGGCCTGCTGGATAAACTGAATGTAAAAGTTAGCTGATGAAATACCTGCTGCTATTTATTGTTCCTGCATTTAGTTTTATTGCATTGCATGCACAAATACCTGATAGCATTGCCCAACAAAATCCAACTGCAAAAGATTCTGCAGTTAAAAAGCCTGTTCAAAAATTTGAGCCTCGAAAGGCTACCATACGTTCGGCCATACTCCCCGGCTGGGGGCAATTGTACAATAAAAAATACTGGAAAGCGCCGTTAGTGTGGGGAGCGCTTGGAACCACCGCTGCCGTTTATTTTTACAATGTAAAATATTACCGGCTGCTGAAAGATGCTTACATCTACAGAAAAAACGGGCAGGACGAATTAGTTGACCCTGAATTTCAAAACCTGTCAACCGAATCAATTAGAACTTACAGGAACAGCTTCAGGCAAAATGTAGATTACTCGGTTTTGTTCTTTATTTTATTTTGGGGGTTGAATGTGGTGGATGCCACAGTGGATGCACATTTAAAAGCATTTAATGTAGATGATGATTTAAGCCTGCAGATAAAGCCTGGCTACAGCGAAATGGCCAACACAGCAGGTATTAGCATAGTGCTGCATATTGGCAGGAATAAAAGCGGAAAATAATTTTGCACTTATAATTTTTCAAGATGAAAATTGCACTTATTGGTTATGGCAAAATGGGAAAAGCTATTGAACAAATTGCATTGCAGCGTGGGCATACAATTGTTTTAAAAATTGACTTTGACAACCTTGCTGATTTTACAAAAGAAAATTTAGAAAAAGCAGATGTGGCAATTGAGTTTACCGGGCCGCACAGCGCTTTTGGCAATGTAGCTAAATGCCTTCAGTACGGCGTGCCGCTTGTTTGTGGCAGCACAGGATGGCTTGATAAATGGGAAGAAGCAAAAAAAATATGCAAAGATGGCAATAGTTCTTTGTTGTATGCAAGCAACTTCAGCGTAGGCGTCAATTTATTTTTTGAAATCAATAAATATGTTGCTGCTTTAATGAGCAAACACAGCGAGTACGATGTGAGCATGGAAGAAATACACCATACCCAAAAGAAAGATGCGCCAAGCGGCACAGCTATTACTTTGGCAGAACAGGTATTGGCCAATATAAACAGCAAAAAAAATTGGGTAAATAAAGAAGCTGCAAAACCGGATGAGCTTTCCATCATCAGCAAGCGTATTGACCCTGCGCCGGGCACACACAGCATAAAATACCATTCAGAAATTGACGATATAGAAATAATACACACTGCACACAGCCGCACCGGCTTTGCAACAGGCGCTGTGCTGGCCGCCGAATTTTTAAAAGGCAAAAAGGGCATTTACAGCATGAAAGAAGTGCTTGGCTTATAAATCATTTTTTGCCCTCTTGCAACTTTGCCATCTTGCCTCTTTTTTTTGAATATTCCCAATTTCACAAACACAATCCACCAACGGCAAATTCACGGGCTTATATAATTGCTAAATTGCAAGCCAAATTTTTCATGTATGAATATTGCGATTGTTTGTTACCCAACATTTGGCGGCAGCGGCGTATTGGCAACAGAACTCGGCAAAGCGCTTGCCGACAAAGGGCATAATATTCATTTTATTACTTACCAGCAGCCGGTAAGGCTTAGTGGTTTCCATGCCAATATATTTTACCACGAAGTAAGGGTGCCTACTTATCCCCTGTTCGATTTCCCGCCTTATGAAACTGCATTGGCCAGCACAATGGTTGATGTGATTACCAACAATGATATACAGTTGCTGCATGTGCATTATGCCATACCACATGCATCTGCTGCATACATGGCCAAACAAATTTTGGCAAAACAAGGCAAGTACATTCCGGTTATTACAACCTTGCATGGCACAGATATTACATTGGTGGGCCGTGACAAAACATACAAGCCGGTTGTAACCTTTTCAATGATGGAAAGCGATATACTAACTGCTGTGTCAAATAACTTAAAAGACGAGACGTACAAAAATTTTGAGATTGACAAAGAAATAGAAGTGATTCACAACTTTGTGGACGTAAAACGCTTTCATAAAAAACCTGTGGATGCGTTTAAAAAATTAATAGCGCCCAATGGCGAAAAAATTTTAGTGCATGCTTCTAACTTCAGGAAGGTAAAACGTGTGGAAGATGTCATCAATACGTTCTTGCTCATTAATGAAAAAATGCCTGCAAAATTATTGCTGCTGGGCGATGGCCCCGAAAGGCCTTATGCAGAATCGATCTGCCGTGATTGTATTGCAGTAAACAATATTAAATTCCTTGGCAAGCAGGAACAAATGGAAGACATACTGCCATTGGCAGATTTGTTTTTGCTCACCAGCGAATATGAAAGTTTTGGGCTGGCAGCTTTAGAAGCAATGGCTGCTGAAGTGCCTGTGATATCAACCAACGCCGGCGGGCTGCCTGAAATAAATATTAATGGCGTTACCGGCTATATGACGAATGTTGGCGATGTTGAAGATATGTGCAATAAAGCGATTGAAATTTTAAAAGACACTGAAACACAAAACCGCTTTAAAGCTAATGCACTGGAGCAAGCCTTAAAATTTGACATTGACAATATTGTGCCTGTATATGAAAAACTGTACAGCCGCCTGCTAAAGGCTAACGGCGTTTCAGCCACGCTTCAGGGTTAAGGTCCTGGTTTTTATCGTTGCTTATCTGAAGGTCAATTGCACCAACCCCATCAAGGTTAGCCGCAACCCTGCCAATAACCTGCCCTGTTTTTACATCCTGGCCTTTTGATAAATTTACATTAGTAAGGTTGCTGTAACAGGTAAAATACCTGCCATGCTTAATAACCACCAGTTGCAAATCGTCATAGTTATTCACTAGTGTTACTTCGCCATCAAATACTGCTTTAACGGGCGTACCAATATCGCTTGCTATGGAAATACCTTGGGAATTGACATCAACTGGCCCTAGTTTATTTAATCCGTGATGCAGCAAAAGATAACCGCTGCTTACTGGCCAGGGAAGGTTGCCCCTGTTTCTTTCAAAGCTTGCATTAAGGTTTGCCTCTGCATCCGGCAGGTCAACAGGGGTTAATTTTTTTGCAGGTTCAGCAGGTGTTTTTTTAGATCTTCCTGTACTACCTGTGCTTGGAGTTTTAGGAGTTTCTTTAGCAGCCAATAACCGCCTCCTTTCTCTATCCGCATCCGCAGCCTCCTTAATAGCCCTGTTAATTGCAGCAGTGATTGCTTTGTTCACCTTGTCCATCTGCTTTTTCTTAGCAGCTATCTGGTTATTCAGTTCTTTGCCCTCTGCCTTAAGCTTTGCCACAATTTTGTTTTTCTCTTCCTGTTGCGCCTGCAAAGCATCCACTTCTTTGCTTTGCACTTCCAATACGTTGCTTTTCTTTTTTTTGCTTTCTCCCAGTTCGCTAATCCTTGTTTTCATCAGTGCCTGCGTACGCAAAATGTTTTCACCCTGCATTTCACGGTAGCTGCGGTAGCTTTTTAAATAATTAATTCGCTTTATGGCATCGTTGAAACTTGAGGCAGAAAAAATAAAGTTGAGAAAATCAGAATTGCTCCTGTTTTTGTAAGCATACACCATGCTCTTAGCATATTCCTGTTTTAATGTGTCAAGCAACAACTGCAGTTTATTAATATCACGCTGGCTTTTGTAAATATTGTTGTCCATCAGGTTTATCTCCCTGTTAATGTTGTTCACAATATTTTCCTGTATGTTGAGCTTGCGGTTAATGATGCCCAGCACACTCATATTTTGCTTGGTGGTTTTCTGGTTGTCTTTCAGCAACCGCTGTGTTTCATCCAACTCTTTCTTCAACTGCTGGCGCTGTCTTTCCAGGTCTTGCTGTTCCTTGGATGGTGGCTGCTGTGCAATTGCAATAGCGGCTGTTAAAATAAATGCAATGGTTGCAATAATCCTGTTCATGCATCGAATTTACTGGGGTTAGCAAACTGGTTTCAGGTAGAAATTTTTTCCAGGCGTGTAAATTAAAGGATTATCAACTATAACCGGTTGATAAAAATATACACTTACCTGCTTTTATAGTTTTTTGGAATGTTAAAATTTACCTGTACCGCTTTATCAAATTCGTATTGCTTGTATTTAAGCTGTATATCTAATTTGTTTTTTTCAGAAACAGTTATCTCCCTTCCCTTCGAAAAAACCCTTCCATTATTTTCTTCAAAATCATCATATGTAATATCTGCAGTGCGGTTCCTTGTTATATCTAAATCGTCAAGCTTGCTGTGGGTAATGTAGTTATTGGGTTTTTTCATGGTAAGCAGGTGCTTGAAGTTTTTATCAACTGTGGCCAGTAAAATTTGCGACTCTGTTTCTTTGTATGATACTACACTGTCTGTTAAAAACACAGGGTTGCCAATAAGCAGGTCTTGTAATGTGCCATAGTCAAAAGGTATTTGTGTTACTTCCTGCAAATAATCAATAGAGCGGCGCTGCACTTCTTTATTTATTTTATCAATTACAATCACACTGTCTGTAGTAATTTTTGCCCTGAACGCCTCAATATTAAAAACGGTGGCATAGCCCGATACCCATATCACACTGTCTTTTATCATTCTTACAAAAGCCGTTATGCCCGGTTGTTTGCCTTTGCTGTCTTCGTAGTCAACTTTTATTTTGGCTGAAAAAGTATAGAAGTTGTTATGCCTTTTATGTATCTCCCCTATTGCACTGCGTATAATATTGAGCGAATCTTCATTAGCTGTTTCTTTAATCACAATCGCATTGGTATCGTTTTTCGAAATAGCAGCTTGTATTTTTTTTGTTGATTTGCAACTGGCAAATAAAACAATAATCGCCATTACGGCCACTACTTCCCAAATGCCATTAGCCAATTCTTTATTTTTCATCAAAATAATTTTAGTTTTTGCCTGTGTGGCCAAAACCTCCCTCGCCACGCATTGTTTCATTCAATCCCTGTACCAATTGCAAATGCGCCTGCTCAGCTTTGCATACCACCATTTGTGCAATACGGTCGCCATGCTTTATTTGCTGCGCCTCATTGCTAAGGTTTATAAGGACAACTTTTACTTCCCCCCTGTAATCGCTGTCAATAGTGCCCGGCGAGTTAAGGCAGGTAATACCATGGTTAATTGCCAGGCCGCTTCGTGGCCGCACCTGCGCTTCGTAGCCCTGGGGCAATTCTATAAACAAACCCGTGGGCACAAGGCTTCTTTGTAATGGCTGAAGCATAATTGCTTCTGCAAGGTTTGCCCTTATATCCATGCCCGCCGAGCCGTCTGTAGCATAAGCAGGCAATGGGTTGGAAGAAGCATTTACTATCTTAACGTCAATTTTTTGCATGTGGGCAAAGGTAATGATGTGAGAAAAATAATGAAGCAGGGTTTATTGCAATGAAGCCAAAACTTTACTAATTCTTTTTAAGCAGCACGGTGGCATACGCCACCAGGCCTTCCTCCCTTCCCACAAAGCCCATCTTTTCTGTGGTAGTGGCTTTTATGCTTATAGCATCTGTTTCAATAGCAAGTATGCCCGCAATGGTTTGCTGCATTAATGGTATGTAGTTTTTTATTTTAGGCGATTGAAGGCAAAGGGTGGTATCAGCATTTACAACGGAATACCCTTTTGCTTTTACAAGCACCAGGCTTTTAGCAAGCAAAATTTTGCTGTCGATATTTTTAAATGAAGCATCAGTATCAGGGAAGTGTACCCCAATATCGCCAAGGCAGGCTGCGCCAAGCATCGCATCGCAAATAGCATGGAGCAATACATCTGCATCGCTGTGCCCAAGCGCCCCCTTTGTGTGCTCCACCAGTATGCCGCCAAGCCAAAAATCCCTGCCTTCAACCAACTGGTGAAAATCTACCCCAAAGCCAATCCTGAAATCCATGCTATAAAATTTTGGCAAATGTACATAATGAAAATGGCCCCGGGGTTCCGGGGCCATTTTTTGAAGAAAGTATTTTATTTTGTTGGAGCAGCAGTGCTTGCGCCGCCGCCACCGTTAAAATCAAAAAATAAACTAAAGCGCAATGTGTTTGACAACGGGTTGCGGTTGGTGCCATTGCCTGAAGGCAGCAGGTAAGAGAAATTAAGCCCAAAGTTGTTGTACTTAAGGCCAGCGCCCAGCGTAAAATATTTGCGGTTGCCTTTTACAGGGTTTTCGTAAAAATAACCTGCCCTGAAAGCAAACTGGTCGTTGTACCAGTATTCGGCGCCCAAAGAAGCAGATACTTCTTTTATCTCTTCAGAAAAACCGCCTGATGCATCGCCAAACGATTTAAACCAACTGCTTACCACACCCTGGCTGCGGTATTTGGCAAGCCCGGCGCTGTCTGTTCTTGCAGGAGGGGTTGGCACTAATAGTTTATTAAGGTCAAGACCAAAGGTTAATTTGTTGGCTTCGTCAATCACTTTTGTATAAGCCAGGCCAAGCCCCAGGTTTGCAGGGATATAATCTTTTTGGTTTGCATCGCTGGTGTAAGAAATCTTAGCGCCGAGATTAGTTAATGTAACGCCGTAGCTAAGGCCTGAGCCGTCTGCTTTTCCGCTGCTATGGTACATAGTAATGTCGCCGGCAAATGAAGTACCCGGTTTATACGATACACCTGTAATGTTGCCATTAGCAAGGCTTGAATTAATATAACGGAGGGCTACGCCAATAGAAAGCTTGTTTGATAGTTTCCTTGCATAACCTGCGTCAAACGAAAACTCCCTTGGCCTGTAAGATTGCAACGGAGTTCCATTGAAATCAGTAAATTCAATATTGCCAAGGCTAAAAAACCTTAAAGAAGCAGAAATAGCCTGTTCTTCATCTAATTTATAAAAGCCCGAGCCAGATACTAAATACACATCATTCAGGCCAAGGTCTTTTAACCAAGGGGTATATGTTAATGAAACGCCGCCATTGATATTGTTAAAGGGGGTTTTGGCGAGGTTCCAAAAAGCCGAGTTTGCATCGGGTGAGGTTGCAATGCCTAAATCGCCCATACCGCCGCCACGGGCATCAGGCGAAATCCTTAAAAAGGGCACTGCAGAAGTTACTACATTAATCGCATCTGCATCGGGGGTTGACTGGGCTGAAACATAATTGCATGCCCCGCCTAACATAAGTATAAAAGCAGTTAATTTAAAAGATACTCTTTTCATTTCGTTTTTTGTCTTGGTTAAGTACAAGTACTCCTATAAAGTTTTATTTTTTTGTGAAGGTGTAAAAATAAGGGATTTGTTGAAACCACCAACTTAGGGCCAAGCTCTTTAAAAAAATTCCAATTCTGTATATTATGCCCTGATTTGCTTACCAGATTCCCTGAAATAATAAAACGCAGGTTGCATTTTATATATTGCTTCTTTGGGCATGTTAATAAAACATTAGTAACTTTTATTATTAATGTTGCTGGGTAAAATAATAATTACCATTTAAGCGTTTTTGTTAAAAAACATAGCGGCACACGGCGATTTTCGTGTAAAGTATTTATATTCGCAACCTGTGTGCCCCCACACAATATTAAAGAAAACCTTTCGTTAAAACATTTGCTAAACGAACGCACAATGCAAAAAACAATTTCCCTGAAAAATCTGGTACTCCTGATGGCAGTGGCCGGTACAGTTGCATCCTGTAAAAGCAATAAAGGAGGCAGCTCCTCTGTTACGGGATGGAAGTATGATGACAAAAACATGGGCAACTACCATGTAAACAAGATGAAATACCCCAAAGCAGGCCCCGGGCTTGTGTTTGTTCAGGGTGGCACTTTTGTAATGGGTGCCAAAGATGAAGATGTAATGGGCGATTGGAACAATGTGCCCCGCCGGGTTACAGTCCCATCTTTCTTTATTGATGAAACAGAAGTTGCCAACGTTCACTACCGTGAATATATCTACTGGCTTGAAAATACCTTTAGCGGTGACACAAACATAATGAGGAGGGCTTTGCCAGACACACTTTGCTGGCGTGAAGAGCTTGCTTACAACGAGCCATATGTAGAGTATTATTTCCGCTACCCTGCTTACAACTTCTATCCGGTAGTAGGCGTTACCTGGCAGCAGGCACACGACTTTTGCGTATGGAGGACAGACCGTGTGAACGAACTGAACCTGATGCAAAAGGGCTACCTGAAAAAAGATTTTGCTAAAAAAGAAATGAAGGGCGGTGGCGCTGACGCTACTTTTAATACCGAAACTTATTTGATCAATCCTGAAATGATTCAAGGGAGGGCAAAACCAAAGAAATCAGAATTTAAAGATGTAAGCGGCAAGCCAAGAGCAACTGTGAAAATGGAAGATGGTATCCTTAACATGGGGTACCGCCTGCCAACAGAAGCAGAATGGGAATATGCAGCTTATGGCTTGCTTGACCAAAACCCTAACCCAAGGGCCAAAGAGAGCAAAACCGGCGAAGAGTTAATAAGCAACCAGCAAATTTATGCCTGGAGCAATAACACCAATGGCCTGCGTGACAACCGCCGCAGTGCATGGCAGGGTAAATTCCTGGCTAACTTTAAGCGTGGCTCGGGTGACAACATGGGTGTTGCAGGTGGCCTGAATGACCGGAGTGCAATACCGGGCGCTATCAAAGCTTTCTATCCAAACTCATTTGGTTTATACAACATGAGTGGCAACGTATCAGAATGGGTACAGGATACTTACAGGCCTTTGACCCCATCTGATGGCGAAGATTTCAACTATTTCCGTGGCAATAAATTTGAAAAAATTTACAAAAATAGTGCGGGCGAAGTTGAAAGGGATTCAATGGGCCGCCTGAAAAAGACAAGCATCAGCGACGAAGAAATAAAAAACCGCCGCAATTACCAGCATAACTATGCTATTAACCACCTTGATGGCGACTCAGCAAGTATGGCAACATACGAGTATGGTGTTACTACTCTAATAAGCGACAAAGCAAAAGTATTTAAAGGCGGCAGCTGGAACGACAGGGCTTACTGGCTATCACCGGGCGCTCGCCGTTTCCTCGAAGAAGACCAGTCTTCAAGCACTATCGGCTTCAGGTGTGCACAAACTTATATGGGTGCTCCAGAAGGCCCGGGCTTCAGGGAAGGCAATATCTTTGGCAAACGCAAACAAAACAAAAAGAAAAAAAGGTAAATTATTCCTGATAAGAAATATAAACCCTCCCTTGCGGAGGGTTTTTTATTTTGACCAGCACATACCACAAAATAAGCAACTTAAAATTACATTCATAAAATCAGTACCAATTTGCGCAAACTGCGGCAAACTATTACATAATTCATGTCTTTAAATTATTTTTGAAACATGCAGATACCAGATTTATACGACATCTATTTACAATATCCTTCAGTACAAACCGACACCAGGAAATTAAAACAAGGAGATTTGTTTTTTGCTTTAAAAGGCCCAAGTTTTAATGCCAACCTCTTTGCAAAACAAGCTTTGGATGCAGGCGCTGCTTATGCGGTGGTGGATGAAGCGCCAGATATTGCTGATAAAAGAATAATTAAAGTGGATAATGTTTTGCAAACCCTTCAACAACTGGCTAAATACCATCGCCAACAATTTGATGTGCCTTTTATTGCCATTACAGGAA
>CAYRRL010000030.1:0-10123 GCA_964426665.1 uncultured Ferruginibacter sp.
TTAAAACCAAATTTGTTTGTAATGGCGCTCACCACAATAGTGTCGTTGCCGATAATAGGAACCTGGCAGCCACCAGCATCTATCAATATCATCTTGGGCACATACTTGCCTGGGTATGTGTAGGTGTGGGAAATGATGGAATCTGTTGTTGGTACAGTGGTGCCATCATTAAAGTCCCATACAAACCTGTTGCGCCCGTTAGTATGTGCAACAAAGTTTACGTTAACTGGGTTGCAGCCGCCTAATGGGTTGTAATTAAACTCGCCTTCTGGCCCTTTAACTGTCATTGTTCTTTGCAGCACATCAGTACAGCCGCCTGCGCCTGTAACCGTAAGCGTTGCGTAGTAAACACCGGGGTAATTATAAAAGTGAGTGGGCGAAGGGCTGTTTGAATGCGTACTGTCGCCAAAATCCCATCTGTAGCTTTGTGCTCCTGTTGACTGGTTGGTAAAATTAACTACCAGTGGCGGGCAGTTGCTTACTGAATCATTTACTATAAAACGTGATACCGGGCTGCTGATATGTACATAATTTGTTTTTGTTACAGAATCAGAACAACCATATTGGTCAGTTATTACCAGCTTTACTGTGTAAACGCCATCGCTGCTGTATGCATGTGAAGGCGCCTGCAAAGCAGATGTTGTGTTATCGCCAAAACTCCAGTTGTATATAAGGCCCGGCCCTGTGCTTTGGTTTACAAAGCGAACCTGCCTGTCCGGGCAACTCACTGTGTCTGTCGTTGTAAAGTTTGCTTTCGGGCTTGAAATAGTGATGCCCGTAGCTAATGATGTACTGTCTGAACAGCCTTCGCTGTCAGTTGCTTTTAATTTTACTATATATGAACCGGCAGTATTGTAAAAATGCTGGAATGGTGGTGTAGTAAGCGTCTCTGTAATGCCATCGCCATACTGCCATTGCCATTGTGAAATGGGGTGTGTGCCATCGGTAGCAGTGCTGTCGTTGAAAACCACAGTGCTGTTGAGGCAACTGCCGCCAACAGCCGGGGCAAATTTTGCTATTGGGCCGCTTACGGTAATGTACCTTGGTTTTATCAATACATCGTTGCACCCGTTTTTATCGGTTATGGTAAGCCTTACGGTAAACTGTCCGGTGCGGCTAAAAACGTGGTCTATCCCTGTTTGCTGGAAATAAGAGTTGATAGACGGTGTGCCATCGCCAAAGTTCCAGTTGAGCGAAACCAGGTCAGTAAGGCTAAGGCCTGTTGTAAATGCTACATTGTCGCCTTTGCATACCGTTGTATCAGCAGTGAATTGTGCCCTGGCATTTATAATCTGCACTTGCCTGTTTGCTGTATAATCACAGCCAAAAGTATTATTTACCACCCTCAGTGTAACAGTATAAGTGCCAGGCCCAGCATATGTGTGCGATGGGTTCCTTACTGTGGAGGTAACGCCATCGCCAAAATCCCAATGCCATTCATCAGCCCCAATTGACTGGTCTGTAAACGACCTTTCAAATGGCGTGGCGCAGTTTGCGTTTATCCTGAATTTGGCAATAGGCGGGTTTATTGTGATGTAGTCGTTTATCAGAAGCGAATCCATGCAACCGCCTTTCCATACTTTTAGTTTAATATCGAAGTGCCCGGTGTCCTGGTAAAGGTGGGTTGGGTTTTGCAGGTTGCTTCTGGTGCTGTCGCCAAATTCCCAAATCCATCTTGTGCCTCCGCCTGTTGACAAATTTGTAAAAGTAATCGTGTTTTTAGCACAAGTATTTGTTGGGTTGGCGCTGAAGTTTGCAGTGGGCTTGTTGCTTGCAACAATAGCCCGTGTTACCCTTGCCGTATCAGTGCAGCCACTGGCAGTAACTACAATTACTGAAACATTATAGGCTCCTTCTGTAGTATAAGTATTATTTGGTGATGCGGCAGTGGATGTGTTGCCATCGCCAAAATCCCATGAATAGCTGGCAATAGGGTCAGCAATATCCAACGATACATCAAATACTTTTGACATGGGCACACAACCGCTGTCTGGCACATTGGCAATAGCTGCCACCGGCCTTATTACATTGATGTAATTTGCTTTTACAAGCGAATCGCTGCAACCATTGGCATTTGTTGCCACCAATTTTACAGTAAAGCTGCCAATAGTGTTATAAGTATGGGTTGGGTTTTGCAAAGTTGAAGTGCTGCCATCGCCAAAATCCCACGAATATGATCCAGCGCCTGTTGACTGATTGCTGAAATTAACTGTGTACGGCGCTTTGCAACTGGAGATATCAGAGGTGCTGAACGCTGCAGTTGGCTTAGGCTGCACTGTTATTGCTTTTATGGCAGAATCAGTACAGGCTCCAAAACTTGCAACCATCTTTACACTGTAAGCACCGGCTGCCGGATATGTATAAACACCATTCAAATCGTTGCTGGTGCTGCCATCGCCAAAGTACCAAGTTACCGAAGCTGGTACAGGCACCGAAGTATTGGTAAATTGTACGCTGGTACCCTGGCACACAGTAGCAGGGCTTGTAAAATTGCCGTCAACAGTGCCAACAGTTACCCCATTTTCTTTTACTATAGTATCGGCGCAGCCACTGCCATTAGTTACAATAAGTTTTATGGTATAGGTGCCGTTTGTTGTATATGTATGCGATGGGTTTAAAAGGGTGGAGGTGCTGCCATCGCCAAAATCCCACTGGTAATTAACCACGCCTGTTCCGGTAGATTGGTTTTGAAAGTTAATAATGACAGGGGCTTTGCAGGTTTGAGGGTTGTCGTTGGTAAACTGGGCCAGCACGCCAGTATTAATTTGTATCATTGATGTTTTAGTCAATGTAGATAAACAGCCGTTTGAATTGCGTACCTGAAGTGTTACATTAAAATTCCTTGGCGTGGTATATACATGCGACGGGTGCTGGTCAGTTGAAGTGGCGCCATCGCCAAAATCCCATAGCCACGAAGTAATAGTGCCGCCGCCTGGGTTTGTAGCATCAGTAAAGTTAACCTCCAGAGGGTAACAGCCCGTAACAGACGAAGCAGAAAAGTTAATAGTTGGCTTTGCAAATACCTCGATGTATTCAGTCTTTACTATTGAATCCTCACTGGCTGCATTTCGTACAAATAGTTTTACTGTGTATTTGCCAGGCGAAAAATAAGTGCCTGACGGGTTTTGCAAAAATGAAATGGTGCCATTGCCAAGGTCCCATCTCCATTGTGTGGGGCTACCTGTACTAAGGTCACTAAACCTTACTACAAGAGGGGAGCAGCCGCTTTCGGGGCTGGCGCTGAAATTGGCAGATACCTGTGCTTTTGAGGTAAAAGTTGTTGCAGTTAATGCAATCAGTAAACAGGATTTTAAAAAAGTTCCTGGATTCATGGATGTTGGCTTTTGTTTTTATAAACTTATATGGGCATACGCCCGGTAAACCAGTATATAACTCCAAAAACCTTAAAAAATTGTGATTGGGGGGTATTAAAGTAATCCTTCAAAGAAGGAAAAACACCAAAAAAAATTATAACCTGCGCATGTGCAGCACTTTGGGGTCTGTGCTTCCCCATGGCGCCAATTCCATTACAGGAAGCGATTTTTTGACAAACTTCCAGGACCGGTTGATGAATTTGTACGAGCCGGGAGGCGGTGCAGGGGTGTTGATATTGATTACAAGTTTGCCATAGTCTTCGTTGCTGCTCCAGGTGCCCGTGTACATGGTGTTGCCATTTTTCCCTGTCATGGCGCCGCCATAATAACCTGTGCCTTTTTTCAAAACAAAAGTATCGGTGCTGAAGTCTGCAGTAATATCTGCAGTGGTATCCTTGGCATATTGCACCACAAAGTTTTTATTAAGTATTGTTTCTTCAAAATATTGTTGCAGGGTTTTTTGTGAAATATCTTCCACTGTTTTTTTGCAGCTTCCAAAAAGCAGTATGGCAGCAAGCAGCAGAGCAATAAAAAATCTGTTGTTGTAAATCATAACAGGGATTTCGCCAAATTTACGAATTAAATAATTTTGTTCCATAGTTGCGGGCTTTTTCAAAAATTGAAAACTTGCGGTTAACAAAATTTATTGCCTTTGTGCATATTTTTATTTTGAGAAAGCCGCATAATATGCCTGCTGTTTTTTTCGGGCTGGTTCATTTCAAATAGCTTTACCAAAATTTATGTGGGATGTTAATACAGGAAATTATATCAACGTTAGAAAATATTGCGCCGCTGCAGTTGCAGGAAAGCTATGACAATGCCGGGCTGCTTACCGGGGAAGCAGGCTGGGAATGCACAGGAGTGCTGGTGTCGCTTGATGCAACGGAAGAAACTGTAAAGGAGGCAGTTGAAAAAAAATGCAACCTTATTGTGGCGCACCACCCCATCATTTTTTCGGGGCTCAAAAAAATAACTGGCAAAACCTATGTGGAAAGAACCGTAATAGCAGCTATAAAAAACAGCGTGGCTATTTATGCTGCCCACACAAATTTAGACAATGTAATGGCTGGCGTGAATGGCAGAATGGCCGATATGCTTGGGCTTATCAACCGGCAAATTTTGCAGCCCAAACAAAGCCAGCTAAAAAAGCTAATAATATTTGCACCTGCTGCCCATGCCGATAAAATACGCACAGCAGTATTCGCCGCAGGAGCCGGGCATATCGGCAATTACAGCGAATGCAGTTTTAATACTTCAGGCGAAGGCACATTCAAAGCCGGGCAAGGCACAAACCCTTTTGCTGGCAGTATTGGCGAAAGGCACGCCGAAAGCGAAATAAAGATTGAAACTATCTTCCCTCAATGGCTTGAAGGCAGTATTATTAAAGCTATGTTGGCAGCACACCCCTATGAAGAGGCAGCTTATGATATTGTGCCGCTCACTAATACCTTGTTATCGGCGGGCAGCGGGCTAATAGGCGAACTTGTCCGGCCAATGCCGGAAAAAGATTTTTTGGCTTTGGTAAAAAAATCCTTTTGCCTGCAGGCCATTAAGCATACAGCACTTACCGGAAAACCAGTAAAGACGGTGGCGGTTTGTGGTGGGTCGGGCAGTTTTTTGATAAAGCCCGCAATCGCTGCCGGTGCAGGTTTTTATATCACTTCGGATGTGATATACCATGAGTTTTTTGACGCCGAAGGGAGGCTGGTAATTGCAGACATTGGGCATTATGAAAGCGAACAATACACCATCAACCTCCTTTTTGATATTTTGAAGGAAAAATACCCTACCTTCGCCACCCTGAAAACGGAAATAAACACCAACCCGGTGCAATATTTTTTCTGATAAAAAAGAAAATAATTACAATAAAAACAAGGCGTTTTGCCATTGCAACCGCCGGCACAAACAACACACTATGGCTTCTGTAAAAGACTTTTCGGTAGAAGAAAAATTGAAATCGCTTGTTCGCCTGCAAAAAATTGACGGCAAGCTGGATGAAATTCAAATCCTGAAAGGCGAACTGCCTATTGAAGTAAAAGACCTGGAAGATGAAATTGAAGGGCTTCATGCACGCCAAACAAGGGTTGAGGAAGAAATAAACGGCATGCAGGAATTTATTGCACAAAAGAAAGAAGCAATAAAAGAAGCCGAGGCATTGATAAAGAAATACGAAAAGCAAAGCGACAATGTAAAAAACAACAGGGAGTTTGAAGCTATCAACAAGGAGATTGAAATGCAAACCCTTGAAGTAAAGCTTTGCGAAAAACACATTAAAGACGCAACGGAAGAAATAGCCGACAAAGCCAGGCAACTTGAAAGCGCTAAAAAAGCTGTAAGTGCCAAAGAAGGCAACCTGAGCGCCAAAAAAAGCGAACTGGAAAAAATTATTGGCGAAACAGAGAAAGAAGAGAAACACTACGATAAAATGGCTGCAGATGCAAGAAGCCATGTGGAGGAACGCATATTAACAAGCTATGACAGGATAAGGAAAAGTTACCGCAACGGGCTGGCAGTAGTGCCTGTGGAAAGAGACAGTTGCGGGGGTTGCTTCCACGCAATACCACCGCAAAGGCAGAGCGAAATTAAACTGCACAAGAAATTAATAGTGTGTGAAAACTGCGGCCGTATTTTGGTTGACAGCGACCTGAATGACAGTGTGGAAGTAAAGTAAATTGAATTATATAATTGCCAAAAGCACTTCAGCAATGAAGTGCTTTTTTATTTGCGCTATTTGTTTAACCCTGAAAAATGAAAACCGAAAAGAATTAATTTGCCCCTGTAAAAAATATGCTGAAGAAACTTTCTATATCCAACTACGCCATAATTAAAGAAGTGGCGATTGACTTTTCCGAAGGGCTGAATATTATTACCGGCGAAACAGGTGCTGGCAAAAGCATCATCGTTGGGGCGCTTGGCCTGATACTTGGGGAAAGGGCTGAAAGCAGCATCCTGCTAAACAAAGAAAAAAAATGTGTTGTGGAAGGCAGTTTTGACGTTGAAAATAATGGGCAGGTAAAGAAGTTTTTGAAAGAAAATGAACTGGATGGGGGAAGCGAATTAATTGTGCGCCGTGAAATTGCCCCAGGAGGGAAATCAAGAGCATTTATTAATGATACGCCGGTGAACCTGTTGCAATTGAAAAAAGTAAGTGCCTTGTTGGTTGACCTGCATCAGCAGTTTGACACCCTTGAACTTGGCGATAACGGTTTGCAGCGGGAATTGCTGGATGCATTGGCAGGCAATAATAGTTTGCTTGCTGAGTATTCTAATTATTATAAAAGCTACAAGCTGGCTGAAAACGAACTTGCGGAGTTGAAGCGTAAGCAAAAGGAGAACCTTGCAACTATTGATTACAATAAATTTTTGTTTGATGAATTGGAAGAAATTTCATTAAAGGAAAATGAGCTGGAGCAATTGGATGCGGAGTTAAAACTGCTGGCACATGCCGAAGAAGTAAAACAGGAATTAGGGAATATATATTATGAGCTAAAGGAAAGCGAAAGCCCATTGACGCAACAGCTAAAATCGCTGGCATCAAAATTAAATTCACTGAAACAATACCATTCAGGTGCCGAAGGGCTGGGAAACAGGGTGTATAGTTTGCAGGTAGAGCTCGATGACATTGCAAATGACATTGACAGCTTGCAGGGCGGCATTAATTTCAATCCCGAACGAATGCAAATAGCAAATGACAGAATGGCCCATGGGTATAAATTATTGAAGAAACACAATGTTGTTTCAACCAATGAATTGATAGCAATAAAAGAGGGCCTGCAGGAGAAGTTGAATGCCTTTTTTAATATGGATGAATTAGTAACAGCTAAACAAAAAGAAGCGTCGGCTTGCTTAAATCACTGTATTGAGCATGCTAAAAAAATATCAGCCAACAGGCATAAAACCATAAAGCCTTTTGCAGAAAAAGTAAATGCGTTATTGGTACAGGTGGGCATGCCAAATGCTCAAGTAAAAATAAATGTGGGGCCGGATAGCATAGGTGAATATGGAACAGATGCTGTAGAATACCTCTTTGACGCAAACAAAACCGGCCGTTTTGAGCCATTAAACAAAGTTGCAAGCGGGGGCGAATTAAGCAGGCTTATGCTTTGTATAAAATCAGCAGTAGCAAAAAAATTACAGTTGCCTACTATGATATTTGATGAAATTGATACCGGTATCAGTGGCGAGGCAGCAAAACAGGTTGGCACAATTATGAAAAGCATTAGCGGTGGCCACCAGCTAATTTCTATTACTCACCAGCCGCAGATAGCAGCAAAAGCAACAGCGCATTTTTTTGTGTATAAAAGCACAGCCGGCGATAAAATTAATACAGCGGTCCGCAGGCTAACAAACGCTGAAAGGGTAGAAGCAATTGCCCGTATGATTGGCGGAGAGAAGCCAACAGAAGCTGCTATGCAAAATGCAAGGGAAATGGTGGAATAACCTGGTTTGCCTGCCTTTAAACTCAACCCCAATTTTAAAATTCGATTGCATTTTTTCATCAGCTGGTTGCCCTGTTTCAAAAACAATTCTGCATTTTTGTTGTTGCCATTTATTTGTGTTTAATTTTGCTCTGATTAAATCCCAAAACTATTTATGAAACATTTTTGCTTTTTTATTTCCTGCTTTTTTATTTCCTTTTTTGTTTCAGCACAAACAACTGCCTGGATAGGCCCAAGCAACGGAAGCTGGTCTGATGCAGCGAATTGGGATGCAGGGGTCCCCACCTCCACAAGCGATATTGTTTTTGATGGGTCAAACCCTTTGCTTACCGGAGGCGTTATTAATATTGCAGATGCGTCGCAGCCCAACCCTGCTGGTTCTTTCAATAGCTTGAGAGTGCTGAACAATGCCACCGTTAACCTCTCCGGCTCCACAAGCAATTATTTTTATTTTGCTGCATTTATTCAAATTGATACAGGCAGCGTTGTAAACATAGGCGGCACCTCAGCCAGCCGTTTTGAAATTGGCACTAATGATTTTATATCTTTTGTAAATATTGACGGCACGCTGGATATGCAGGGCACAGGCACCAGCAGCAACCCAACCATATTTGTGCCAACTACAATTACATTTGGCCCGCCGCCCCCTGTTATTGCCACTATACGGGGCAAGGTCATATTATCAGGCACCAATGCACAGTTCAACTCAAATATTTTAGTTCCTTTATTTGAAAACGGCAGCCAGTTAATTGTAACAAGAAACGGTGGCGCATGCCCCAAAGCTAATTTTAAAGATGGCTCCCTTATAAAAATACAGGGAGTAACCACTTCGCCAACATTGTTTAACAGCAGCGCCGCTTACGATGGCACAATTGAATGGGATTGCCCCGGGCAAACTATTTCAGGTTCCTCGGCTTTAATATTGCCCTCTTCCTCTTTCGCTTATTTCGATTCGCTGGTTATAAATAATACAGGGGTTACAGGCTCAGTAAGGCTTGCTACAAACCCATCAGGTTATTATGTAAAAAACATAGTGGTGAATAATGGCGTGCTGGAATTTGGTTCGCCTACAGGCTCAGGACCTTATTCATGCATAGTTAACAATATACACCAATTGGGTGGAACAATTGTTGGCAATGCAGCTGGTGTGCCGGGGTTTGACAACGCTTTTGAGCCAGATACAATTAATGTAACAGGCAACTTTATACAAGATGGCGGCTTGTTTGATTTTAGCAACCGCACACCAGTAAATGCAGCACCCAATGCATCTTGCGTACTGCAGGTAGCAGGCAATTTGAAAATAGCGGGCACTTTTAAATTAAGCCAGCCGCTAGCTGCACAAAATTGTGCTCTTGTTTTCAATGGCAGTTCCAATCAAAATTTTGAAGTAACGGGTCTTTATATTAATAAGGTAAAGACAGTGCTTAACAATACGTCCACATTAGCTGGTGTAAGTTTGCATAGCAATGTAATACTGCCAGATTCATTAGTGTTCAGGATTGGCTATCTCTTTCTCAATAATTTTAATTTGACCAACCCATTGCCGGTTCAGGCAGTAAGCAACCCATTTCAAACACATGCAGTAACTAACGGCACTGGTTTTTTTATTCAAAAAAATGTTAGCACTGTGCCTGTTGGCATCCCCATTGGCGCAAGCACAGGCACGGTAAACCCATTAATTATTGGTCTGGCAGCAGGCACAATCGATATCGCTGCCAAAGTAGAAGTAGGTGTTAACCCGCCAACGGTTTTTCCAGATATTGCGGTTGACCGCACATGGCAGATTATGCCAATCGATTTCTTTTTGCCTTCTGATCTTGGGGTTTCCTTTGGTTATAGTGATTTAACACCACTGCCCGGCGATGGCAACGTAAATTTTTCTTATGCCTCAAATAATGAAATTGGCTTGTATGCAGGAGGCAATTGGCAGGTGGTTTCTTTGCCCGGCGGTATTGCCCCTGCAGGTACAAACCCTTATGCAATTACTTCTATGCTGCCCGGCTCTTTGTTTGTGCCAAATGTGCCTGCCCCATTGGTAATATCAAATGTAAGCGGTGTTGTAGCGGTACCTAATATCCTGGCTGTGGCAGCAGAAAAAACTGCTTCAGGCTCATTAGTAAAATGGGGCGTTTCTGAGGCAAACAGCAACAGCAGTTTTGAAATCCAACGCAGCACGGATGCAAGAAGCTTTGCGCCAATTGGGTTGGAAGCTTCGCAAAGAGGCGTGTTGAATTATTCTTTTGCAGACAATAATATTCAACCGGGCACCAACTACTACCGGATAAAATCGCAAGATGCCTCAGGCAGGTT
>CAYRRL010000030.1:10133-10681 GCA_964426665.1 uncultured Ferruginibacter sp.
GTGATTAATAAAGCTGAGGGCCTTGTTATTACTTCTGTTTTGCCTACAGTTGTAAATAGTACCGTGTCAATCATGATAAGCAGTGCTGTTAAAGCGCCTGCACAGTTTCATATAACGGACATGCTTGGCCGTGTAGTGAAGAAGATAAGCGCAACATTAAACGAAGGCAGCAATCAATTGAGTATCGATTGCGGCAGCCTTGCGAAAGGTGCTTACCAGATTTCAGCTTTCAGCGAAAGCAGCCAGTCCGCAATAAGGTTTGTCAAAGATTAATATTGCGCCTTTTTATGCGCAAACGATGCCGCCCCGGTAAGCCGGGGCGGCATCGTTTTATGGGGAAAAATATTTCAATTGCGTATCGCCTGATACTCAATACCTGTTTGAAAATGTGAAAAATTTTAACAAAAAGCAATGTTTTGAGGCATTACTTTTGCCCTCCGCTGAAAATAAATCTAATATTTTATATCATGAAGAACCGTTTGGTAAAAAGGGTGCATGTGCTTTTCTCATCAGCGCTCATTTTTTTTCTTCACCTGCCTTTTGTATTT
>CAYRRL010000030.1:10691-13202 GCA_964426665.1 uncultured Ferruginibacter sp.
ATTTGCTACGGTTAAGATAGATGCTGTTATTCCTGAAAACAGCCCTTTAGGCCTTCAGCCTGTTGGCACAACCGTGGCAGAAAAAGTTGCCCCTGTTGCTTTTGCTTCACACAAAAATATTTACGACAGCCTTAACCTTGGCGCCATTGGCTTGAGGAAAGAAGTGTTTGATTGTGCTATGAGGGGGTATGATAACCTGAGGCAGAAGGGCAAATTGGAAAAAGATGAAGTCATTTCTATTGCAGACCTCAGCAAATCTTCCTGTAAAAAAAGACTGTATGTACTAGACCTGAAAAAATATAAGCTGCTGTTTAATACATATGTGGCCCATGGCATAAACAGCGGTCAGGAGTTTGCAAAACAGTTTTCAAATGCGCCAGAGAGCAACAAAACCAGCCTTGGCTTTTACGAAACAGCTTCAACTTACAATGGCAAGAATGGTTATTCATTGCATTTGGTGGGCATGGAAAAGGGGATTAATGACAATGCATACAAGAGGGATATTGTGCTGCATGGCGCCGATTATGTAAATGAGGATTTGATACATGCACAGGGCTATATTGGCAGAAGCCAGGGCTGCCCGGCAGTGCCTGAAAAGCAACATAAAAAAATCATTGATAAAATAAAAAACGGCACCTGCTTTTTTATTTATGCAGAAGACAGGAGCTACCTCCGGCGCTCGGCATTGCTGCAAAGCACCATGCCGCCACTTGTGGCAGTAAATTAATTTGCCTGCAACCCGAGAGAAAAGTTTTGCTGCTAAAGCAAAACTTTTTTGTTTTCATTATTGCCGGCTTGCTATAACTTCACCCAAATTTTTTTAATTAATGAATATCAGGCAACAATTAAGAGGCACCGGTGTGGCCATAGTAACACCATTTAAAGAAGACGAATCGATAGATTTTGAAGCATTGGGCAAGCTGATTGATTTTATTATCAGCAATGGTATTGAATACATCGTTTCACTTGGCACTACTGGCGAAACGCCTACTTTGGATAAGCAGGAAAAATTAGATATACTGCACTATACATTTGACAAGGTAAATGGGCGTGTGCCCATTGTTGTTGGCATTGGCGGAAACAATACAAAAGCCATTGTAAAGGATGTTGAGGCCTTCCCTTTGGATAAAGCAGCCGCAGTATTAAGCGCTGCACCATATTACAACAAGCCATCGCAAGAAGGAATATACCAGCACTACAAAGCTATTGCCGCAGCGTCGCCAAAGCCAATCATCTTGTACAATGTGCCCGGAAGAACAGGAAGGAATATGGAGCCATCTACAACAATCCGCCTTGCAAATGAAGTGGCAAACATTGGCGGCATAAAAGAAGCAGGCAACAGCATACCGCAGTGCATGCAGATACTCCGTGACAGGCCGGAACATTTTATGGTAGTAAGCGGCGATGATGATTTGGTATTGCCAGAACTGGCTGCTGGTATTGATGGTGTGATAAGTGTAGCAGCTAATTGTTTCCCTAAAAACTTTTCCGATATGGTGAGGGCTGGTTTAGCGCAGGATTTTACAAAAGCCAATCAATTAAACTATCCATTAATTGAAGCGTACAATTTATTATTTGCTGAAAACAACCCTGCCGGCGTAAAAGCATTTTTGTATGAGTTGGGGTTGATAAAAAATGTTTTGCGCTTGCCTGTGGTTCCAGTAAGCAACGATATACACCAGAAGATAAAAGCTTATCTAAAAAAATAAGTTTACTAAAAGCAAAGCGATTGAATTTGCCTTTAAATAACATAGTTTTTATTCACCCCCGCCAGTCCCGAAAATTTTCGGGGCAAGCGTTGGTGGCGGTTGTTTATAGGGTATTGCCTAATAAATCATTATTGTTTTTTGCCTGTTTATTTTTTCCCTATCTAAATTCGTCTGCTCAATTCATTGTTAATATAACACTGCAATCAACGCTTGGCAAACACACAGGCGAAGCAGTGTATGTAGCTGGTTCATTTAATGGCTGGAACCCAGCTGATACGGGGTATAAACTTTCAAATAATTCAGTTGCATTAAAATTAAAAGCCGGCAATTACGAGTTCAAGTTCACAAGGGGCAGTTGGGAACAAGTTGAATGCACAAATAATGGCGGCGATATCGGCAACCGCTCTTTTCAAATAAGCAGCGATACGGCATTTACTTTTTTTATTGAAGGCTGGAAAGACGATTTCCCATCTGCACAAAGGCAGCATACTGCTTCAGGCAATGTGCAATTGATGCAGGAAGGCTTTGAAATGCCATTGTTAAAAAAGCGCCGCCATATTTGGGTGTATCTTCCACCGGGTTATGAAAAGAGCAAAACACGCTACCCTGTAATGTATATGCACGATGGGCAGAATGTGTTTGATGAATACTTTGCCCCCTTTGGTGAATGGGGTGTGGATGAATGCCTGGACAGTTTAATAGCTAACGGAAAACCAGCCTGTATTGTTGTAGCAATTGAGAATAGCCAGATGGACAGGATGAGTGAATACAACCCATACCCCTTTATATGGAAACAGGATAC
>CAYRRL010000031.1:0-13126 GCA_964426665.1 uncultured Ferruginibacter sp.
CGCAAGCCCTCCACTGTTTCCCACTCAGTGTTTTCACCAGAGTTGTAGCGGAAACCATAAGGCACTTTTTTGCCATTGAAGTGTTTTAAAAAATCATCCAGTTTCCAGCGGTGCGATGATGGCAGGATAGTGTAATACTTGCCAAGGTCATAAGTATAGTACGAATCCGAATCGGTTATCATTTCCTCATGGATTTTTTCACCCGGCCTTATCCCGGTAATTTTCTTTTCGCATTCAGGCCCTACTGCTTCTGCCACGTCAGTGATTTTGTAAGAAGGTATTTTAGGCACAAATATTTCGCCGCCCCAGGCATGCTCAAGCGCATGCATCACCATATCCACGCCGCCCTGCAACGAAATATTGAATCTTGTCATCGTTGGGTCGGTTATTGGCAGTACCCCTGTCTTTTTCATCTTTAAAAAAAATGGTATTACAGAACCGTTGCTCCCCATCACATTGCCATAACGAACCACACTGAACACTATATCATTCCAGCCACGGATATTGTTGGCTGCCACAAATAATTTATCAGATGCCAGCTTGGTAGCGCCATATAGATTAACAGGCGCTGCTGCCTTGTCTGTGGAAAGAGCCACTACCCTTGTAACACCCGTTTCCAGGCAGGCATTAATAACATTTTCTGCGCCTGTGATATTCGTTTTTACGCATTCGCTGGGGTTGTATTCTGCAATTGGCACATGCTTCATGGCCGCAGCATGTATTACATAGTCAATGCTCTTCATTGCCCTCTTAAGCCTTTCAAAATCCCTTACATCGCCAATAAAAAAACGTATCTGCGGGTATTTGTCAGCAGGGTACTCCAGCCCCATCTGGTATTGCTTCTGTTCATCACGGCTGAAAATAACCAGTCTCTTTACGCCGGGGTAATGTTTAAAAATGTGTGTTGTTAATGCTTTTCCCAATGAGCCTGTGCCACCGGTGATAAGTATGCTTTTTCCGTTCAGCATGGTTGTTAGTTTTGAGTATGTATTGTGGTAATGAGAGGTGTTGGGTTGGAGGCATAAGATGTTTTCTTTATGCCTTTTACCTTTTCTACAGTTCCTGCAATTGTACCATGCGCCTGAATGCAGGCGTGGTTTCTGCAAGCTGCTGGTAGGTGCCTGCCTGTTCTATTTCGCCATTGTTAAGCAATACAATCCTGTCTGCATTTTTGATGGTTGACAGGCGGTGTGCAACAATTAGAATTGTGTATTGGCCTTTCAATGCGTCAATATTGCTTTGAATGGCTTTTTCTGTTTCTGAATCCAATGCCGAAGTGGCTTCGTCCATTATTAAAATATCAATGTCTTTGTACAATTCCCTTGCAATGGAAATGCGCTGTTTTTGCCCTCCGCTCAGGTTGATGCCATTGTTGCCAAGCAATGTATTTTCTTTTTCTGCAAGCGTGCCAATAAAAGTATCAATAGCGGCTTTGCTGATGGCTTTATTAAAGCGATCAATATTTTCTTTTGTTGGCTTGGCCCACAATGTGATATTGTTAAAGATGGTATCATTGAAAACTACCGGGTCCTGTGTGATGTAGCCGGTTTTTTTTTGAAAAGCTGCAGCATTCAGTTCTTTCCTGTCAACTGCATCTATCTTCATATTGCCTTCATCAGGAGGGATAAGGCAGGCAAGTATATTTACCAATGATGTTTTGCCGCTGCCGCTTTCGCCTGCAAAGGCAACAGTTTCATTTTTATTAATAGAAAGGCTGATGTTTTTCAAGACTGTTTTGCCGTTATACGCAAGGGAAACATTTTCCAGTTCGATAGCTGACGCAAAACCATTTAAGACAACAGCTCCATCGGTTTCTTTTTTGCTGTCCAGTTCCTGCTGGAATTTTTTCATGTTGTCAATGGAGCCGGACGCAGCCAAAAAATAATTCCAACTGCTTTGCATCAGCAGCAAAGCTGTAAGTGCCCTGTAAAAAAACAAAAGGCTGATAAGTATTGGGCCAAGCGAAGCGCCAAAGAATTTTACCTGTGCTAATATTACGCCTGCCACCACAAATATCAGCAGCGGCTCCCTGGCGCCGGAAACAACGGCTGTGAGTACCCCAATTTTCCGGTTGCCTTTTTCTACCTGCAATAATTTTTTTACCAGCCGTCCGCCAAAAAAATTGGCCAGGCCGGTGGCTTTTAAATATTTGTAATTGCCTACATGCTGTATTATCAACCCCTGAAAATCATTCGTGTCATCTGTCAGTTGCTTTGAGGCGTTTTTAGTGCTATTGTTAATTGCTTTGTAAACAAAATTGGTAAGCAGTCCGCCAATGCCTACCAGTATGGCAAACTGTGCATCCACAAAAAATGCAAATGCCATATACACAATTACCAATATGATTTGCTGGAATGCTGTAAAGTAAGAAATAAATGCCCGGGCCACCCTGTCCACTTCGCCGCTCATTGTGTTTTGTATACGGCCGGCGTCGGCTGTTACAAAAGACTTGAAAGAAACCCCGTTCAATGCGTCAAGCATACGCAGCCTCACTTTCCTGATGAAATATTGCTGGGCGCTCACAGCATACGCATCGCAGGCGTAGCGTGCAATGCCTTTGAGCGTAAAAAAAATACAAAGGAACAACAGCACCGATACCAGCGTAAGGCTGATGCCTGCAGCATTCATGCCCTCCACAATAAACTTTAAGTTGCCGAGCTTTTCAGGGTTTACGCTGCTGCCGTCGTTTACCATTTGCAGCAAAGGCAAAAACATGGCAAGGCCAAAGCCGTCCAAAATACCCAGCAGGATATTAAATACTACAAGTATAAAAACCCTGTGGCGCAGGTATTGGTAAAACCATGCAAAGTTTTCAAAGTAGCTGTACAGTAATTTTTTTAACCTGTTCAATGCAATGGCTTGTTTGCTTTTGCTGTTAACCGTTGCCTACTAATGCAGACAAGAAAGACTTGATGCGTTTCCAGATAGATGGTTTTTTCTTTTTGTCTTCAACAGTATAGCCATAACCATAGCCATAACTGTAGCCATAGCCGTAACCATAGCCGTAACCATAGCCTTTTCCATAGCTATAGCCCATAATGCGCTTGTTTACGATGCCATTGAAAACAAGGTTGATATTAGGCAGCCCTTTCTTTTGGTAAATATCGTTGATAAGGTTAAGGAAAATATAGTTGGTGTAATTATGCCTAACGATATAAATAGTGGCGTCGGCAATGTTGGCCAGTATTTTTGCATCCGTTACGGCTGCCACCGGAGGGGAGTCAATCACAATGTAATCGAAGTTTTGTTTCAGGTGGGCAATCAGTTCCTCAAGCTTTGGCCCGCTCAGCAACTCTGCAGGGTTAGGCGGGATAGGCCCTGATGGTATTACAAAAAGGTTTTCAATAGTGTCATGTGGTTTTATTACTTCCTGCGCACTTGATTTCCCGATAAGGAAATTGCTAAGCCCGGGGTCCCTTGTAATTCCCAATGGCTTGCTGATTTTTGGTTTGCGTAAGTCAAACTCAAGCAGCACCACTTTGTCGCCAGTAAGGCTAAGGCTTATAGCAGCGTTAATAGCCACAAAACTTTTTCCTTCCTTTGGTATCGACGATGTGCATAGTATCACTTTGCATTTGTCTTTTGCTGCGGCGGTAATGTAGTTGATGTTTGTCCTCAGCTCACGGAACTGCTCTGCAATTAAAGTCCTTTTGCCGGCTCCCACCACCACCGGCGTTATAAGGTCATGGGCATGGTATATAAGTTCTGAAATAACGGGGATGGGCAATGCGCCCTCTATCTGCGCCCTGAACAGAATACGCTTGCTTGCAAACTCCCTGAAATAAATGTATACGATAGCGGCCATCAATGCAATAAGCACAGCAATGGTATAAATCTTTTTTGGCTCGGGGTAAACTATCCCTGCCGCTTCAGGCCTTTCTATCACACGGTAGTTAGGCACAATGGAGGCAGCAGCAATAGCGGACTCTTCCCTCTTTTGCAATAAGAAAGTATAAATAGCATTTTTAATAGCTTGCTGCCGGGTAATGTCAAGCGCTTGCCTTTCCTTTGCAGGGATTTGTTTTAGCGAGCTTAGCATCATGTTGTATTCACTAACCAACTGTTTTTTCCCCTCCATTAAATTTATCCTGAGGTTTTCAATACTTCGTATAATGCTTGGCTTTAGTTTTTTTATCTGTTCTTCCAGCACTGGTATCCTCGGGTTCTTTTCGCCAGTCCCCTGCTTAAATGCTTCTAGCTCTGCTTCTGTTTTGTATAGTTCTGTTAACAGGGAATTAAGCATTTGGTCTGTTGTGCCAAGTGTTGCCGGGATAGCATTGGCGGAATTGTTTCTTTGAGTTACATATTTTTCAATTGCCTGCAGCACATCCAATTGCACTTCCACTTCCCCTTGCTTTGTTATATTGTCCTTTGACCTTGCAAGGTAAATTTGCCCTTCTGCGCCAAGGTCAATTACGCCATTTTGTGTTTTAAATGATTCAAGGTTTCTTTCCACTCCGCTAAGCTCATCAGCTACAAGCCGCAGCCTTCCATCCAAAAATTTCTGAGCGTTTTCATAAATACGGCTTTTATAATCAAGCATGGAAGAGCCATATATCGCAATAAGGTTTTCGAGCATGGAGACAGCTTTTGCCGGCACAGCATCGTACATTGTAAGGTCGAGGATAGACGATTGCTTTGAAATGGGCTGAACACCAAAAGAGCCTTTGAGCCTGCCAGCCGCAGAAGAAATGGGGGTAACGGTAACCTGTAGCTTTTTTAAATTGGCAAAGCCTCTGTAGTTCGGGTTTTTTATCCAGCGAATGTTGCCAACACGGCTGTAAGCAAAACTGTCAAGAGGGTACAGCATACCATCAAACCTTACCTGGTTGCCTATCAGTTCTGCTTCGGCTGAAAAACTATATTTTACTGAATCAGGGTGCTCCAGTTCAAGCCTGAAAGGGAGGTTTACGTCATAATACTGCGATGTTCTTACCAGCCCCTGCTGCACATACGATATATTCAACTGCATTTTTATTGCCACTTTGGTAAGCAGGTCCCTTGAGCCCAATACCTGCATTTCCCTTTCTGTTTCGCTCGAAAGGTTCCTGGTATCGAATTTTATAATCTCATTGAGATTGGCGCTTTTTTGCTGCGTTTCATCGTTTACTACCATTCTTGCCTTTGCCTGGTACACCGGCACCTGGTAGCGCAGGTATATCCTTGCGCTTACCACCCCAAGGGCCAGCGCCAGCACTATCAGTGGCCAAAATGGCAATATACGGTACAGCAGGCGCTGTATTTGTTCGCCCTGGTCCACTACCTGTTCCTGTATCCCAAAATCCTGTTGGTTATTATTTGACATTAGGTATGTTGATTAATGATTATTTTCCTGTGATGTTGATAACTGTAAGCACCATAGTGAGGCCAATTGCCACAATGCTTACGTACTGGGGTATGCCAGACCGTGAAATAAATTTTGCTTTTACCGGCTCCACATATACAACATCGTTGTTCCGCAGGTAAAAGTAGGGCGAGTTAAAAAAGTCTTTTGAAAGCAGGTTTATCCTGCCAACTTTTCTTTCGCCGTTTTCCTCCCTTATTACAGTTACATTGTCCCTTCTTGCCAAATCGGTGAGGTCGCCTGCAAGGCTAATGGCATCAAGCAGGGTAGCTCTCTCCGTTTGCATCACATACCTGCCGCTACGGGTTACTTCGCCCAGTACAGAAAAAGAGTAGTTTAAAAAACGCACATTTACCACGGGGTTTTTTGTGTATTCTTTAAACATCACTGTAAGGTTGGCCTCCAGTTGCTGCCTTGTAAGCCCCTCTGCCTGCACCTTGCCTATAAAAGGGATTTTTATTTTCCCGTCTGGCTCCACCAAATACCCAATTAGTGCGCCGGAGCCGCTTGTACCCACACTGGAATTGCCTCCTGCTGTGCTCAGGCCATTGGCAGAATTTAGCACCTGCAGGTCATCAAGATTGCTTCCACCAACTGTTATCCATAGCTGGTCGTTTTTTTGGATGGTATTTTCAAAAACGGCTTTTGCAGTTTTTATGCTTGCGGCTGCAGCACTGTCTGTAAGGTCGTTGAAGTAAATTACCTTTTGGGTGGAAGTACAGGATGAAAACCCAAAAAGAAAAAGCAAAACGCAAATAGCAACAAAGTTCACACTGATAAAACGGGGCATATTATATTTATTTTGAAACTAGTTTAATTTAATAAAGTGAATGTATACTTGATAAGTAAAGAGATATCCTTTTAAATATGGCTTCGCCTGCCTCGGCCACATTAAAAAATGGCGGGGTGTTTATCAATAATAAAATCAACCATTTTACATTATTCCGCTTTTGTTGCCCGGGGCAATATTTTGCCTTAACAGGATGGCGAAACAAGATTGTTTTAAGCCCGGTATAAAGACCTTTGACAGTTGTTTTTTACTGCATTTAAAACAGTATGAAAAACAGGCAAAACCGGGAATGAAAAAGCAGGCGCAAAAGTACCCTTTTTTTCAATGGAAAAATTGAAAAAACAGGTGCGGCAAAAGGGGATAAAGACAGACAAGGCTCTTTTCTGAAAGCTGAAAATAAAAAACGGGGCATAAGCCCCGCCTTTTGTAAAACAATAAACTTTATTACCCAAGCGCTACTCTTTTAAAAGAAAGCACTTTCAATTCTGAGTCAGTACTCTTAAGGTATTCGGCCACTGATTTGGCATTGTCCTTTACAAAGGGCTGCGCCATCAGCGTATTTTCCTTAAAAAATTTGTTCACTTTGCCTATAGCAATTTTCTCTGCCATTTCAGCGGGCTTGCCTTCGGCTTTTATTTGCTCAATAGCTATTTCTTTTTCCCTTGCAATTGTTTCAGGCGATACAGAAGTTTCGTCAACAGCCAATGGGTTCATAGCTGCAATTTGCATAGCCACGTCTTTGCCCGCTTCTGCTGCTTCCTTGCTCATTCCAACTAATACTCCCATCCTGTTGGCCCCATGTATGTAATTTGCTACGTAAGGCGCATCCACCCTTTCAAAACGCACGGCAATCTTTTCGCCAATAGAAGCCAGTTTATCATTTACTAGTTCGGATACTTTAGTGCCATTGACAGCAACTTCGTTTAATTCCTCAACAGTGTTTACATTGTTGGCAATAGCGGCATCCGCAATGCTTTGAGCAAATGCTACAAATTCTGCATTCTTGCTTACAAAGTCAGTCTCGCAGCTAACCAACACAATCATACCGGTAGTGTTAGCTGCATTCGTTTTAGCAATTACTACCCCTTCTTTAGCTTCCCTGTCACTCCTTTTAGCAGCAACTTTTTGGCCTTGTTTGCGAAGCCAATCGATAGCGGCTTCAAAATCGCCATTGCTTTCTGTTAATGCTTTGCGGCAATCCATCATGCCGGCACCTGTTGTCTGGCGCAGTTTGTTTATGTCTGCGGCTGTTATTGTTACGCTCATAAATATTATATTTTAAAACTTCTGTGCCCTGTGGCAATGCAGCAGTTTAGTTTTTAGGTATTTTTTAATGTTGCAATTACCTTGCCCCGCCAGTGGCAGGCCTTCTGGCACCTGTACCCGGGCCTGGCACCCTGCGCTTTGTTGCAGCGCCGCCTCTTACACGTTTGTTCCTGTCTTCGCCGCCGTCCTGCCTTTGTTCAAAACGGGCAGCCCTTGCTTCTGCTGATTCTTCTGTTTCGCCAGCCTGGTCATCATCGTCCTTTTCGGCCTGGCGCTCTGCAAGCCCTTCAGCAATAGCAGCAGTAATATAATTAACCACAATAGCTATTGATTTTGCAGCATCATCATTTGCAGGAACGGGGAAGTCAACCTTATTGGGGTCGCAGTTGGTATCCACCATCCCGAAGGTTGTGATGTTAAGTCGTTTTGCTTCAGCAAGTGCAATATGCTCATGGCCTATATCAACCAAAAACAATGCGGCTGGCAGGCGGCTGATTTGAGCAATACCGCCAAGCACTTTTTCCATCTTGTCTTTATCACGTGACAATGTGAGCTTCTCTTTCTTTGTAAGGCTTTCAGCAGACCCATCGCTCAGCATTTTTTCAATGCTCTGCATTTTCTTTACGCTTTTGCGAACAGTGTTAAAGTTGGTAAGCATGCCACCAAGCCAACGTTCTGTAACAAAAGGCATGTTTACTTTTTTGGCGCACTCAGAAACGATTTCTTTCGCCTGTTTCTTTGTTGCAACAAACATGATTTTTTTGCCGCTTTTGGCAATTGATTTCAAAGCTGCGGCAGTTTCCTGCAAACCTTCTACAGTTTTGTTTAAATCAATGATATGGATGCCTTTCTTTTCTGCAAAAATGTAAGGCAGCATTTTGGGGTTCCACTTCTTTTTAAGGTGGCCGAAATGCACACCAGCTTCAAGAAGCTGCTGTTGCAAGGAAGTTGTATTTTCCATTTTATATTAGTTATTTGTTATTAGTTATTTGTTTGGCTTATGGTTAAAACGATTAACCAATAACCATTAACGTTTAGAGAACTGATAGCTCCTTCTTGCTTTTTTACGGCCTGGTTTTTTACGCTCAACAGAACGTGGGTCCCTTTTTAAGAAGCCTGCAGCTTTTAAAGCCGGGCGGTAATCAGCGCTTATTTCAAGCAAGGCACGTGCAATGCCTAATTTAGCAGCTTCTGCCTGGCCCTTTACGCCACCGCCTTGCGCATTGATAACAATATCAAATTTATCAGCAGCTTCTGCAGTTTTTAATGGTGCTTCCAACTGGTTTTGCAAATACACCAATGGGAAATAAGTTTTATAGTCTTTACCGTTAACCGTTATTTTACCTTCACCCTTACTTAAGAACACACGGGTTACAGCTTCTTTTCTGCGGCCAACTGCGTTTTTTTGTTTTTCCATTTTTATAAAAGTATTAAGTACTTAACCAATAGCATTAAGGCTAAAGGCTAAGAAATTTTAGAATTTGAATTCAGATGGTTTTTGTGAAGCATGTGGGTGTTCGGCACCGGCATATACAAATAATTTTTTGTACATTTTCCTGCCCAGCCTGTTTTTTGGCAACATACCTTTTACTGCCCTTTCAATCAACACTTCGGGCCTGCGCCTGATAAGGTCTTTTGCAATTTCCTCTTTTCGGCCGCCGGGGTAACCAGAGAAGTTGTCATAAACTTTGTCTTCCATTTTGTTCCCGGTAAGCTTTACCTTTTCGCAGTTGATTACAATTACATAATCCCCGCAATCAACATGGGGGGTGTAGTAGGCTTTGTTTTTGCCACGCAAAACAGCGGCAATTTTTGAACACATGCGGCCTACGGTTTGATTAGTACCGTCAACCACGTACCAATTACGGGCAACGGTAGCCTCGTTCGAATGTTTTGTTGTAAAATGAAGTTTGCTCATTGTGTATTGTTTTTAGATACCACACCCGCTATCCCGGGTGCTTATAAAAAATTTTGGGTGGCGAAGGTAAGGAACGACATTTTAAATCCAATCAAAAAAGGGAAGTATTTTTTAACGTGGCTTTATAACTAATTGATTTTCATCTAAAATTTTGTGCAGTTTTTTTCATCTTGCTTGCAAAACAAAAAAAGGGGGCGTATACAGCCCCCTTTTTAAATGACATGCCTTAAATTATTGTTTCACTACTTTGTATGAAGCAGTTGTAAAGTCAACTGTAATTTTATAATTACCGCTTTCGTCAGGAGCTGGCGTATTAGAGCCAGGTACCTGATTGTCTGCCAATAATGCCCCGGTTAGTTTTTCAGTGCCGCCATATTTGTGAGACCAATCACCGTTAACCGGAAGCCATAAATATGATTCGCCTGAGGTTAGCGCTACTGTCAATTCAAAAACACCGGAGCTAATAAGTGTAAATTGCTGAGAAGGCACAGGCACAGGGTTACTCCAACCGCCGGGCGTAGCCCCCCCCACAATGAACAACTCTGCAGGTACAGTAAGAATTGCAGCGTCTCCCTCAAAATAGGGGACTGTTACATTAACGGGGTTGGTATGGCCATCCCATACAGGAACCGAAGTAGGGAAGCCCCAGAGGTTAACACCTGCTTTTTCGTCGCCCCTTACCACTATGTATTCAGATGTCAAATCTTGTGGGACTGCGCCCATAACCTTATTTGTGCCTGCAATCCTGTACATTGGTATAGATTTATCGGACAGGGGGTTTCCCTTTTTCACGAGGTAATATTTCTTTGAATCATCTGTACTGTTTACATCCGCAATAACAGATACCTTGCCTGAAACAATTGCTGCTGATGGGAGTGGCTGCGGAATATTTTGTATAACTATGTTCTTTGTGCGCCAGTTGTAAATTGTGTATTCCTGAGATGAAGTTCCGTTCCACGAAAAATTGCTTGGCGGGTTGCCCTTTTCATTTAAACATTCTTTCCCCCAATCGCCTAAAGTAAATTTAAATTCGTTTCCGGAAGCAAGGTTAACAGCTATTTCAAAACAATTGGGGCTTAGCCTTGTCATTTCAAATAAAGGCGCCCCGCCAGTCCAATCTCCAGAGCCGCCATTGGCTGCTTCAAAATTCCCTGTAAAATATACTTTGTCTGTTGCATCAAGCGGCAGGGTAGAAACCACCATTATCCAAACATTTTTACCTGCCGGCAATGGCTTGTTATCAAATGTGCAATATTGGGTTGTTTGGTTATTAAGTACATTTACAAAATACTCTTTTGTAACAATGCCGCCCTTTTTATCAACAACAGTATAAACAATTTTATAAACGCCATTGGGGGCAATTGAAGGCAGGGGGAACGGAACCGGAATATTTATGCGGCCCAGAGCCTCGCTTGTAAACCTTTTGATTGTTTGGGATGCAACTGGAGTAGCAGATGCATCAGGGTAAACCTTTATTGTAACACTATCTATCCCTTCATTGCCTGAAACTTCTATGGAAACTGTCAGGTTTCTGTTTGCATCAGTAATTTGCACTAAGTCATAATTTGCTATTTGCAAACCCGCTATTGCAGTGTTTACGCTTTCCTTTTTGCAACCAGCAACAAAAAAGGCAATAAATAAACTTAGTGCGCCTAAAAGTTTAATAGTATTTTTCATTGTATATATTTTAATTATTTATAGCTATTGCCCCGGTTTAATAGCCCGGGTTTTGCTGTAGTTTAGAATTGTTTGCCAAGGTGTTTGGGGCAATTGGGAACAAGTTATAATGGTTATCGCTTGGCGGCGCAAAATCATGCCCCGTATTATACTTGCCAAAACGTATCATGTCTTGTCTCCTCAACCCTTCCCAACAAAGCTCCCGTCCACGCTCATCATAAATTTCGTCTAAGGTTACAACCCCAGGGTAATCGGCAAGGCCCGCCCTGTTCCTTACCTGGTTCAAATATGTGGCAGCTTCACCGGGGCTGCCGCCATTTCTTAAAATAGCTTCTGCTTTTACAAGCAAAATATCTGCAAACCTGTAAACGGGAAAGTCGTTATTGGCGCTGCCTCCATTGATAGCTCCAACCCCATCTGAAGGGTAACCGGCTGTAATATTAAATTTGATATTCCGCAGGCCATCAAAATTGCCGGCATTTTCAAGGCTTGCGATATCGATATTGTAAACAAGGTCTTCAGCACCTCCATCTTTTTTAACAATATTGCCATTCCTGTCTTTTGCTACACCCACCCACTGTTGCTTGCGTATATCGCCATCCTGAAATTTTTCAATAAAGTTTCTGTGCGCTGTGCTGCCGCCCCATGTTGATACATTATTGAATGTAAGCGCCTTGCCGTGCTCAAAACGAAGCGAACGGATTCCGACAATATTTCTGGGATTTTTATTTGCATCAATTGATATTGCATAAATAACTTCTGAGGAATTACAAACATCGCCAAACAAGCCATTGCTGCCTACATCAAAATACTGGTTTCCGGGCACTAATGAATACCCTAATGCAATCACAGAATCGCAGGCCTTAATAGCTTCTGCCCATTTGGGCGTTCCTGTATACACTTGTGCGTTTAAGTATACTTTTGCCATAACGGCAAAGCCTGCTCCTTTTGTGAAACGGCCATATAAACTTTTATTTTCACTCAGGTTGTGTACATTTTCTTCGAGTTCTGCCGTTACAAAGTCAAATACCTGCTGCCTCGTTGATTGAGTAACCTCTGTAATTGATGTTTTTGTGCTTGTAACGATTGGAACATTTCCCCATCCGTCCATCAGCATATAATAAAACTGCGCCCTTAACACCTTTGCTTCGGCAATAAATTGTGGGTTTGCATTATTCTTTTCAAGCAGTTCAATTGCCTGGTTACACTGTGTAATTGCTTTATACAGCCAATTCCATGTCTGCTCAAAGAAAGGGTGTGTTGGCGTCCATGTATGCTTATACATTTGTTGCCATACGCCACCGTCTTGCCAATCAGCGCCACCGTTCCTTGCAGGCAGCATGCATTCATCTGAGGAAATTTCATTAAGGTCATACCAACCACGGTCGGCGCCCATGTAGCCTTTGCCGTTCCAATCGCCACGTATTTCATCATAGATGGTGGTTAGTGTACCCCTTACCTGTTCTTCCGTTTTAAAATATTCGCCAGAAGGAATCTGATCGTATACAGTTTCATCAAGCTTGGTGCATGAGGCAAATAAAACTGATGCCCCAAGCACAATAAGTATATTTTTCATTTGATTTCTCATTTAATATTTTATTTAAAAATTACGTTAACCCCAAAAGCAAAGTTTCTTGTGCGTGGATAAAAATCTGTGCCGTCAATACCAAAGCCGCCGCCGCCATCAGCACGGATTTCAGGGTCAAGGCCTTTGTATTTTGTAATAACAAATAAGTTGCTTCCTGTGAATGACAGCCTTACTGAAGAAATATATTTGCTGGGGCCAACCGGAATTTTATAGCCTACATTCAAATTTTCAAGCCTCAGGAATGAGCCGTCCTGAAGCCAATAATCGGAGGGGCCTAAAGCCAAATTAAATGCATTGGTTGCTGCATCAACAAAGCCATTGCCTTTTACCACGTTTGGCAAGTGCGTAAAGCCAGCCTGAACCCCTGAGAAAATTTTATTGCCCTGTACGCCACGCAATAATACTGATGCATCCCAATTTTTGTAAGTCAGGTTTCCAGTAAAAGCATAAGTGAATTTAGGCTGTGGGTTTCCAGCTATATACCTGTCGCCGGATCGTGGGCCCTCTGTTATAGTTCCATCTTTATTTAAGTCAGCCAATACC
>CAYRRL010000032.1:0-10192 GCA_964426665.1 uncultured Ferruginibacter sp.
TTTAATACAGAAGCTGACTTAAATGATGCCCGCAAACTCTGAAATGTAAACGAAAACTTTGCCGTGCAGCGCAACGGCAACATCCTGGCTATTGAAAGAATGAAACTTACCGGCGATGGGGATACTGTGTTTTACTTTATGAATAAGTTGCAGCGCAAAAACTACCAGCTGCAATTTGTAATGGACAGGATGGAATTGCCACGCTCAACAGCAGCATTTTTAGACGATATTTATTTGAAAAAGAAAACACCAGTGGCATTAGATGGCAAAACAGAAATTGGGTTTGAAGTAACAGCCGATGCAGGCAGCTTTGCGCCAGACAGGTTCAGGCTGGTATTCAGGAAATCAGTAAAATATATTGCAGTTAATGCCGCCTTTGCCAATAGCGATGTAGCTGTTAACTGGAGCGTAAATGACCAGCTTAATATAGAGAAGTATGATATTGAACGCTCGGCTGATGGCATTAATTTCACAACAGTGGGCACCGCAACAGCAAACGGGGACAGCGAGGCGCCTGTGCATTACAGCGGGCTTGACGCTTCGCCTGCGCCGGGGGAATATTATTACCGAATTAAGAGCGTAAGCAAAAATGGAATCGCCACTTACAGCGATGCAATAAAGGTAAAAGTGGTGAAATCAAGCCCGTCGTTGTTTGTGTTCCCCAACCCGGTTACTAACGGTGTTATACAATTACAATTAAATAATAAATCTGTTGCAGGTATTTATGCAACAGTATTGTTTAACAGCACCGGCCAGGCGGTTGACAATGGGCTTATCAGCCATGCAGGCGGCACAGCTACCAAAACAATACAGCCAAAACAACGCCTGGGCAATGGCACTTACCAATTAAAAGTTACAGGGCCAGACGGGGCGTTGTCTATAATAAAAGTGGTTGTAGCAAACAATGAATAAAACCAAAAGGGTTGATGCTATAAAAAAGGGCTGCAATTTTATTGCAGCCCTTTTAAGTATTTATTGCCGGCGTAATTTTAAGGTTGTATCGTAACTTCAGTGCCTGTTTGTATATAATTATACAGGTCTTTCATTTCAGAATATTTTACAGAAACACAACCATCTGTCCAGTTGTAAAAATTGTCAACTGTCCATTCTTCTTCTGGCCTTGTGGCGTGTATGGCAATGCCGCCGCCAATTTTTGCTCCCTTCGGCAAGAGGCCTTTTCTTTTTCGCTCATTGAATTTTTCCACGTCTGATGGCCCTGGATAGTCAAGCAATAACTCAGGCCCCCACTTTGGGTGCATTTTTTTCAGTATTATTTTAAACTTGCCATTTGGTGTGCGCCTGTCTCCTTCCCTCATCTTGTCGCTAAGGTCTTTGCTGCCAAATACAATTGGGTAGGTGGCATACCAGCCTTCTTCATCATACACTTTAAGTTCGTAGTCGCTTTTATCCACAATGATGTAATACGAATTTTCCTCCTTTGCTTTAGCTGGTTTCTTGTATTTTTTTGCCTTGGCAGATTTTGAAGCATAACGCTTAGCATTCTTTTTGCCGGGCATAAATGCCACCAGCAGTACAAGCAATGCCAATAGGGGGGCTGCAAAAAGGATGGTTTTTTTCATATTGAATAATATATACCGCACAGAAAACAAACGCTGTGCCAGCCAAAAATATTTTAAAAAAACCAAAAACACTTAACAAAATTTAATACTAACAAAAGCTAAAGGCGGCACAATAAAAAAAGATGAAGCCGCAGGCTTCATCTTTTGAATAAAATCTACCAGTTATTTTACCAGTTGCTGAGCCTTATGCCCAGCGTGTAGGGGCGCATATCGAGCTGTTTTTTGAAGAAGCTACTGGGCGAGTAAGAACCATACAGGCGAACCGGCCCGAGGCCAATTTCCCCCACGTAAGAAAATTTAAACTGCTGCACGCCAATACCGCTGGTTGTTTTTTGCTTGCCCCGCTCCTGGCTTATTTGCTTATTGCGCTGGCTGTATAAATAACCAGCGCTTATGCCGGCGCTTATGCTAAAGCCTTTGTGCTGCCGGTATGGGTTGGTGCTGTAATTAAGCATTAATGGAACTGTTATATAATCTGTCGCCAGTTTGTTTTTTGAAAATGCAACCGAGTCCCTGATAATTGTTGGGGCCGGGGCAGAGCCTGCTGCAAATGGGTTTTTCTGTAAATAACTTATTTGCGAATTGTACCTATAATTGTTTAGCTCAAGCCCCAAGCCGTATTTGAGATGTACATGGTGCTGAATAAGATTGAGCCGCTGCATAAAAAGCCAGATGTTTACATTGATGCTTTTGCCCACATTCAAGTCAAAGTCGTTTTCGCCTAATGGTGCAGCCCCGGCCCTGTTGTATAAATAGCCACTGTTGCCATAATTGGTGGTGTTGTTTATATAATTTGAAAACCCGAGGTCAAGTATTATCCAATTGGTGCTTACGTTGGGATGCTTATCGTTTTTCCTATCCCAATAGCCCCGCTTGTTTTCATCATTATACGATGATTCATTCTTTTTGCCGTCCCTTACAATTACAATATTGCCAATACGCAGGCTGTCGCCAGTGCTTTGCAAAGCTGTATCGGTTTTTGCAGCGGCATCTTTCTTCTCTTCTGTTTGCTTTTCTTTTTTGGTTATTATTACCATGTTGCCCACTCTTATGCTGTCGCTTTCTTTTTGAGCCGATGCGGCAGCACAAAAAAATACTGCTGCCATTAATGTGAATAGCTGTTTCATCTTCCTTTTATTTTTATTGTGGTGTGCCGGCAATTGCTGCAGTAAAAAATTATTTCATGGCAAAAGACATATTTGCAATCCTCACTTCGTCGCTGCTGCCGGTTTTTATTTTTGTTTTTCTTTCAATTACCCTTTTCGCCCTTTTAAAGAAGCTGCCTATTTTTGAACGCCTGCGGTTATCGTTGCCGTCATCTTCTTCAAATGTGTTGTATTCTTTGGCAGGTGTGTTTGACGCTAATGTATTTGCAGGCGCATCCTGGTTTTGATTACTGTTTTCAACTTTGTTTGTTTCCTTTTCTACTGGTACGGATGCTGTTGTGTTTTTGTTACTTTCGGGCTCGTTAATATTTTCATTTGCCGGCTCAGGCATATCATTGCTTTGCTTTTCAAGAACAATATTGTTGATTGTTTCTTCCTGTTTTGGCAGAAATGGTTTTTCAACTTTTGGAGCTGGTATTTTTATTTCTTCAACAGTTTTTTTCTTTTCAATATTTTTTGCAACAGCGCCGGTTTCCCTTTCTTTTTCAACAACTGGCTTTTCGTTTTTTACGGCTGGCGCAGCAATACTGTTACCGGTGTTCCTGCCTGCCGGCAAAGGTGTTTTTGCTGTTTCAGTTTTGCCGGCAACCTTTTCGCTTTTATTCAAATAGCTTACAGCGCCCCATAGCCCAAAACCTATCAGCATGGCAGCTGCCGCCGCACGCCACCATTTTATTGGCACTACTTTGCTTTCTTCTTTTTTATAGAGGGAAGCTTTATTTTCAAAAATAATTTTACTAACAGGCAACTTGGTTTGCAGTAGCAGTTCCCATTCTTTTTGTATGCTGTTATCTGTATTAATTAATAAAATCAGGTTTTCTTTTTCCGGCCCTTTTAATTCGCCATCAAGCAACAACAATAACTTTTCTTCGGTGGCAGCGTCAACAGCTTCGGGCTTTAATAATTTTTCTTTCCCGGCAAATTCAACGGCATCTGGCCTGGCAGTGCTTTGCTGCAGCATCAACAGTTCTTCCTGCAAATCTGCATTGGCCGCCACAAAAGCCTCCACCATATTTCTTTCAGCAGCAGACAGTTCATTATCTACATACAGTAAAAAATACTCCTCGTAATTATTTCTGTTGATGTTCATTAGTTCATTGTTGATGGCTCATTGTTGATGGTTTATAATAAGGATGGTTTTATCCATTAACTATTAACCATGAACCATTTGCTAAATAATATTCTCAGGCTTCACTATATACTCCCTCAACTGCAGCCTTGCCCTGTGCAAATACACTTTTACCTGGCTTTCGTTCAACCCTGTTATTTTGCCAATCTCTTCATAGCTGTAGCCTTCATAGTCTTTCAGCATCACCAGGCTCCGCTGTGTTTCGTTCAGCCTGTTCAGCGCTTCCTGCAGCACTTTTTTTGAATCGTGTTGCGGGCGGTTGACTGTTTTTGCTTCTTCGCTAAAGGTTTCTTTCAGCACGATGCGTTTATGTTTTCTTATGTGGTCAATCATTTGATTGTAAGCAACGGTAAATAAAAAACTCTTGCATTTTTCATTGCCCACCTGCTGCCTGTTTACCCACAGTTTTTCAAAAGCGCCCTGCACCACGTCTTTTGCGTCCTCTTCATGCCTGAGGTTTTTCAGGATGAAGCGGTACACATTGTCTGCATACAGGTTTACGCACTGGTTATACTCTTTCTCGGTCATACAGTTAATCCGGAAATAATTTTATCATGGCTATACAGCAGGTAATACGGCTGATGCCTTTAAATGTTACAGCAAAAATAAAATAAGGCAGCTAACCCCGGTTTTGAAACATGGCAGGGGGAATAATATTCCAGGGAAGCGTGGCAGGGTTCTTTTTATTGCAGGGCACATCGCTGCATTTTACCGGGCTTTCTTCTGCGGGCTCAGTTGCCGCAGCAGTTTCATAAGACGTAAACAATACCAAACTGAATGAAACCAGTGCAAGGATGAGAAGCAGTATGGCTGAACGTTTAATCATGGCGTAATGGCAAAACGAATGTAGTTTTTAAAAGTTACAGGCGGCAGGAAAAGATGTTAAATTTTTTTAAACTAAATAAAAAAGCTGCTTGAAAATGGCATAGGGTTACCAGGGTTTTTACATTGGGCTAAATTAAATAAGTTTCTTCGCCAGAATAAAAGCAGTTTGGCTATTATTTTAAAATTAGCCAGCCAATAGCAAGCCTCCCTATTTTTGCAATTCAACCATTGCTTTATATGAACAACAAATTTGTACAACGCATTGCTGCGGAACTGCAGGAAATAGATGCCGCAGGCTTAACCAAAAAAGAACGCATCATTGAAAGCGAACAAGGCCCCGAGATAACAGTAAACGGGAAACAGGTGCTGAACTTTTGCGCCAACAACTATCTCGGCCTTTCATCCCATCCCAAAGTAACAGGTGCAGCAAAAAAATATATTGACAAGAGGGGTTATGGCATGAGCAGTGTGCGTTTTATCTGCGGCACGCAGGATATCCATAAAGAGCTGGAGAAAAAGATTGCAGCATTCCTTGGCACAGAAGATACCATATTATATGCTGCGGCTTTTGATGCAAACGGCGGCGTGTTCGAGCCATTGTTCAATGAGCAGGATGCCATTATAAGCGATGCACTTAACCATGCCAGCATAATTGATGGCATAAGGCTGTGCAAGGCGCAGCGCTACCGCTATGAGCATAATAATATGGCTGATTTGGAAAGCAAACTAAAAGAAAGCGCACACTTGCGAAGCCGTATAATTGTAACAGACGGCTCGTTCAGCATGGATGGCACTATCGCACAGCTTGACAAAATTTGTGATTTAGCAGATAGGTATGATGCTATTGTAATGATTGACGAATGCCATTCTTCCGGATTTCTTGGCAAAACAGGAAGGGGCACGCATGAGTACCGTGGCGTAATGGGAAGGATTGATATTATCACAGGCACATTAGGCAAAGCATTGGGCGGTGCAAGCGGGGGCTTTACAAGCGGAAGAAAAGAAATAATTGAAATGCTCAGGCAAAGAAGCCGCCCTTATTTGTTTAGTAATACTGTAGCGCCCAGCATTGTTGGGGCAAGCATTGCCGTACTGGATATGCTTAGTGAAACAACTGCGTTAAGGGACAAGCTGGAAGCAAACACAAAATACTTCCGCACTAAAATGACAGAAGCAGGCTTTGATATAAAGCCCGGCGAGCACCCTATTGTGCCTATTATGCTGTATGATGCAGTAACAGCACAAAACTTTGCAGCCAAATTATTGGACGAAAGCATTTATGTAATTGGCTTCTTCTTTCCTGTGGTGCCGAAAGGCCAGGCAAGGATTAGGGTGCAATTAAGCGCTGCACATGAAATGCATCATTTAGACAAAGCGATAGCTGCGTTTACAAAAATTGGCAAAGAGCTGGGTGTTTTGAAATAACAATTGCCAGCTGGTAAAATCTTTCCCCATAAATTCGTTGCTTAGGGCCTGCCATTGGCTGGATAAATTTTGTATTGAGTGAATATTCTTTATCTTTAAAATTCCTTCAGAAAAGTGAAGCCGGGCAAAAATCCCATCCCCTCTTTTAGTGTTCTCATTTTAATAAATATATCCAATGCCAACTGCCAATCTTTCAAAAGCAGCATTGCTTATGCTGTGTATTGTTGCTGTTTCGCTTATTAGCTGGGAATATATGTGGCGCCATAAAGGCTACAACCGTGGTTATAATGATGACGAAGGCCTGTGGAGAAAGAACAGGTTAAAAGTATATGAACCACAAAAAAATGCAACTGTCTTCATCGGTTCCTCCCGTATCAATTTTGACCTTGATATCCCTACATGGGAAAAAACAACAGGCGAAAAAGTTGTGCAGCTGGCTTTGCATGGCTCTAACCCACGCCCTGCATTAGTTGACTTGGGCAATGACGAAAACTTTAAAGGCAAATTGATAATTGATGTAACAGAAGGGTTGTTCTTTGGCACTTGGCCAGAGCAAGGGCTGAATAAGAGAATAAAATATTATAAAGAAGCTACGCCGGCACAAAAAGCAAGCGATCAGATTAATTTCTGGCTAGAATCGCAATTTACTTTTTTGGATAAGGACTTATTTTCCCTGAATGCAATGCTAACAGGCCTGCGTATACCAGATAGAAAAGCTGTTAGGGGCGATGTTATCTTCCCCCCAAAATTCAGCTATGTAGATTTTGGCCGGCAGGAGATAATGACGGATACGTTTGCAAAGGACACGGCTATGCAAAGGTGGCAAACAGATATATGGTCGATGTTTGGCGCACTTTCCAATGACCAGCAGGTAGGCGGCGATACACTGCAGAAAATTTTTGAAGAAGTAAAAACTTCGGTAGCTAAAATCAAGGCAAGGGGCGGCAAAGTAATTTTTGTACGGACGCCATCCAGCGGCGGTTACTGGGATCATGAGCCTATACAATTCCCGAGGGAGAAATACTATGACAGGTTATTAAGCTCAACCGGTTGCAGCGGCATACATTTTAAAGATTATCCCGATATGGCAAATTTTATTTGCCCGGAATGGTCGCATCTTAAAAAAGAGGATGCCGTGCTGTACACAAAAGCTTTAATAAGTGCATTGCAAAAAGAAAACTGGTTTGCACAGCCAAAATAACCAACCACATTATTTAAACCAGCAATAGCTATATCATGGTATTCAATTCATATACTTTTATCGCCTTCTTCATCATTATCCTCGTCCTGCACAACTTTCCGTTTAGCTGGAAGGTTAAAAAGATAAACCTGCTGCTGGCAAGTTATATTTTTTATGCTGCCTGGAACCCACCGTTTATTTTATTGTTGTGGCTTAGCACAGTTGTGGATTATTTTGTTGGCAAAGCTTTGTACACACAGGAAAACATAGCAAAAAAGCGGCTGCTGCTGGTGGTTAGTTTAATAGGAAATCTAGGAATGCTTTGTTTTTTTAAATATGGCGGCTTTTTGCTGGAGAACTTTACAAGCCTTGTCAATCTGCTTGGTGCAAATTTCCATCCGGCAAAGCCCAATATTATTTTACCGGCAGGCATTTCATTTTACACTTTTACCACGCTTTGCTACACAATCGATATGTACAAAAAAGAAAGCAAACCGGTAAAAAACCTGCTCGACTTTTCATTATTTGTTACTTTCTTCCCCCACTTAGTGGCAGGGCCAATAGTGCGCCCGCCGCAACTGGTGCCACAATTTGAAACAGAAAGAAAAGCAAGTAAAAAACAGCTGCTTGATGGTTTGCTGCTGCTGTCGCTGGGTTTGTTTATGAAAGTAGTGCTTGCTGATAGCATGCTGGCTGCGCCAGCTAATGATATGTTTGGCTCTTCAGGCCCTGTTGCTGCTTTGGATGCATGGGCAGGCGTGCTGGCTTTTTGCGGGCAAATATTTTTTGATTTTGCAGGTTATTCAACTTGTGCTATCGGCGTGGCAATGTGCCTTGGGTTTGTGCTGCCGCAAAATTTTAATTACCCTTATGCGGCTATTGGTTTCAGTGATTTTTGGCGGCGGTGGCATATCACATTGTCTCAATGGCTAAGGGATTATTTATATATCCCTCTTGGCGGCAATAAAAAAGGCAATACAAGAACATATACCAACCTGATGCTTACGATGCTTATTGGCGGCTTGTGGCACGGCGCTAACTGGACGTTTGTGGTATGGGGCGGCTTGCATGGTTTTTATTTATGGGTTGAAAAATTTATTGATGATAAAACGGGCAAAATATCAGCGTTGGTTTCCTCCAATAAAAAAACCATCCAGGGTTTTATATATGCGCTGTTTACTTTTTTCCTGGTAAATATTACATGGGTGTTTTTCAGGGCTGAAACATTTAAAAAGGCATGGGGCATTTTCAAGTCAATGTTTGGGATGCAAAAAGGCGAGCCGTTGCTTACAACGCTTGCGTTGCTTAAAGTGGCCATTATTATCCCGCTGATGCTGTTGTGCCAATGGCTGATGCGTAACACCAAAGTGCTGGATGTATCATATAAAACCCCTTGGTGGGTGTTGGGTATAATATGGGCTGTTTTATTGCTCCTGCTTATATGGAGCCAGGAGAGCAGCAGCTCTTTTATTTATTTCCAGTTTTAAGCAACCAAAGCAAAAAAGTTATAATGCTATCATTGTTGGTGGCATTTTTTTTGCCTTTAAAACAAACCGTTTGCTTCAGCAAGCGTATATAGCAATGAAGTAATCTGTAGTAATAAGGAACCACATCCAATCCATTGTTTAACTTACAGGCTTATACCCCCGGGGAAACACCTTGCGCCGGGCAACCGGCAAGGTAAATTATTCCGTAATTTTAGAATAAGATGCAAGATTGTATGATGAAAATTAAAAGCCACCCCCTGTTGCTGATTTTTTTGGCGGTGTTTTGTGTGCGGGCGCAGGGGCAGGTTGTTGGCATGAAGGTTAATGGGCGTATCGTATCCCAGGGAGATACTATTAATATTTGCCGGGGCAGTTCGGCGCTTTATCAAAATACATCTTTTGCTTTCAGCACAGCATTATGGAATTTCGGGGGCGGCACCCCTTCCACCAGCACTTCCACCACTACAGAAACGGTAGTGTATAATTCAAATGGCATAAAAACTACTAAGCTTTCTGTATTTAATGGGCTAAATATTGACTCCATGTTTGTGTACATACGGGTGAATGATGAAAAACCTTTGGTTGACTGGAGCTTTGGCCCTAACAATGTATGCGGCAATATCCCTATAGTGTTTACCAACAATTCCACCGGCAACAGGAATACGTATCAATGGAATTTTGCAGATGGCGCTACTGCTTCAACCTTTAGCCCCACCCACCAGTTTTTAGATGCCATTGGCTCTTCTGGCACACAGGTATATAACGTAAAATTGGTGGCAACAAATTTTTACGGCTGCAAAGATTCTGTTACGAAGCCGGTAACAATTATTAAAATACCTGATGCTTCTGTTGGCAATGCAGACCCCGGCGTTACTTATATACCTTCTATAAAAACGTTCAAGGTTTGCACCAATACGCCTTCCTATCTCTTCCAGTTTCAAAACCTTTCCACCACCATACCTACAAATGGCACTTATACTATCAAATGGGGCGATGCTTCTGTTGACAGCGTGTTTACATCATGGCCTGCCGGCAATATCATACAGCATATTTATACTATTGGAGCCCATAAATTCAGGATGGAAATAACCGGGCCTAACGGCTGCATTGGCATAAAGGAATACACCGTGTTTCTTGGCACCAACCCGGCTGGAGGCTTCAACAGCCTTGGCAACACTAATATTTGTGCGCCCGATTCACTCAAGTTTGTAATATCAGGTTTTCAAAACAATGCGCCCGGCACCACCTATACTGTAACCATTAATGACGGCACAGCGCCATTGGTTTACAACCACCCCCCGCCCGATACAGTGCTGCATGTGTTTGACTATTCGTCTTGCAACAATACCAGCAGCAATGGCGTGGTATCTTTTGCCAACTCTTTTAATGCAGTGCTCACT
>CAYRRL010000032.1:10202-13099 GCA_964426665.1 uncultured Ferruginibacter sp.
CCTTACAAGCGTAAGCGTAATACCCATTTATGTTTCCGGCAAGCCACGGCCTTCTATAAGGGTTAACCCAAGCAATGTTGTTTGCACCGGCAGCCCCACCAGCATACAAAGCACTTCGTCTTATGGCGGAATAGTAACACCAACCGGTGGCGGCAACTCTACCTGCGACAATGTAGGCAAGCAGGTTTGGATATTGGAACCATCAACAGGTTTTACGCTTACAAGCGGCAGCTACGGGTCATTAAACAACAACCCGTTAAATGGGTTTGTATGGACAGACGGCACGAGGTTCCTTAATGTTGTTTTCAATACCACGGGCACCTATAAGGCAAAGATTTATGTATTTAATGAGCGGTGCGGCATAGACAGTACAACCCAGGAGATTTGTGTGCGGCTGCCCGCTGTTGCTGATTTTACTATGAGCAGCCGCTCTGTTTGCACATCCGGCAGCGCTGTTTTCACCAACACTTCGCCTTCCGGGCTATGCCTTGGCGATAGTTACGAATGGGCTGTTGATTATATTGACCCTTTAGGTTGCGGCAACCCCGGCACTAATTACAGCTTTATAAATGGCACCAGCAGCACCAGCGCAAATGCGGAAATTTTATTTGCAGTGCCGGGAAAGTATGGCGTTACGCTTACAACATCAGCGGTAGGCTCCGGCACTTCCTGCGAGCCGGCAAAAAAAACTGATACATTTATTGTGAAAGCCCCGCCAAAAATTGCGATTGGCCCTATTAACAGTATTTGTGTCAATACAAGTTTTTCACCAACAGCCGCTATTTCGCCGTGTTATGGGGAGAACCCGTTGCAATATGAATGGTCATTTATTAATGGCTCGCCTTCTTCTTCCAGTTCGGCTGTGCCGGGCAGCGTCAGTTACAATCAGGTGGGCACATTCCCGGTGCAGTTAAAAGTTACAAACGAGTGCGGCAGCACACAGCAATTGTCTTCTATAGAAGTAATAGAGCCGCCAGTTGCAAAAGCAGGGAATGATACAACTGTTTGCCAGGATTCAGATAGCCTTGTGCTTGTTGGGCTGCCCGTTGGCGGTAGCTGGTCTAATTCCTCATTTATTACATCTGCTGGCGGGTTTACGCCATCTGCCCCAGGCGTGTATAATTTGGTTTATACTTACGGCAATGGTACCTGTTCCGATACAGACACGGTTACTGTTACCGTAAAAGATTCTATCGCCAATAATATTATTAATCCAAACCAGTCTGTTTGCACCAATACGCAACCGGCCATTATTAATGGGCAGCCAGCCACTGGAGGCGATGGAACGCCTGCATACCAATGGCAGCAAAGCGCAGATAGTTTAGTGTGGGTTGATATCCCCGGCGCAAATGGGTTGGATTATACGCCGCCTGTATTAACCGATACCACTTTTTACAGGCGTGTTGCGTATACAACTTTGTGTGCAGGCACACAAGGCAGCTTTAGCATACCGGTAAAAATTACAGTGCATGAAAATGCCGAAGCCGATTTTATTGCATCGCAAACTGTTGGTTGCACCCCATTTGATTTGAATGCTGCAATTACTGTAAATACTTACCCTGACAGGAACGGCCAATACCAATGGTTTGCTGATAATGCTTCTATTGGCACAAATACAACTGGTGTTTTTCCGGGCTATACAATGAATGTTGCTGATGATACGGTGGTAATTAAATTGATGGCAACAAGCCAGTTTGGTTGTTTGCCTGACGAACAATCAACACAGTTTATTACAACTGCTGCATCTGTTGCAAGGTTTACAAAAGATATCAATGGCGGCTGCGGGCCTGTGGATGTAAACTTTAATAATATTTCCAGCACAATCAACAATAATATCCAGTTCTTCTGGGATTTTGGCGATGGCAGCAGCAGCACAGGTGCACAGCCCGGCATACATACATTCAACAGCAGCCCGTTTTTTAATGACACTACTTATATAATTACATTAAAAGCATACAATGGCTGCGACACAACAAGATGGATTGACAGCGTAAGAATAAAATCAAAACCCAAGTCAAGGTTCGGCGTGTCATCCACATTTGGGTGCTCGCCATTTACGGTAGTAATAAGCAACAATTCGCCGGGCAGCAACAGCACTTATTATTGGGATTTTGGCAATGGCGTTAAAGACACCACATTTGCGCCCGGCACACTAAGCTATACTTACAATACAGGGCCGCTCATTGATACATTCACTGTACAAATGATTGCAGTGAATGAATGCGGCATTGATACGCAGCGGCTCGATATTCGTGTGGCGCCAAACATTATAAGGCCTGTAATTAATATCAACAGCAGCCAGTTGTTTGGCTGTGCGCCGCATATTATTGATTTTGTCAACAGCACCAGCGGCGCCACCAGCTACACCTGGGATTTTGGCGACGGCACGCCGCCGTTGGTTACCAACAATAACCAGGTGCTGGTAACACATACGTATATTGACAGCGGCACATTTAATGTAAGGGTTGATATTACCAATGGCTGCAGCGACACATTTGTCTTGAGAACAATAACGGTGTATAAAAAACCAATAGCTTCTTTTACTACTAATGCCAGCAGCTATTGTGCAGGCGACACCGTAAGAGTGAACAATGCATCACAGGATGCCAACAGCTATGTATGGGATTGGGGCGATGGCTTAACCAGCAGTGGTTTTGAACCAACACACGTATATCAAACAGGCGGCAACTTTACTGTGTATTTAAGGGCAGAAAGGACAAACAGCTCCGGCGTGGTGTGTTACGATACGGCTGTGCAGTTTATCACTGTTTTGATAAAACCTGATACAAGGGTGCAATCGAATGTGGCAATACCTAATTGTGCTCCATTTACATTCAATGGCACAGCACCCGGCATTATCAACGAAACAGCAACATGGTTTATTACAGACACAACAG
>CAYRRL010000033.1:0-12923 GCA_964426665.1 uncultured Ferruginibacter sp.
CCCTTTGTGGGCCGCCTTGTTCTTGTCAATTATTTTTCTTATCAGCATAATGGCCGAGCCAATCACCTGTTCAGCAACGCTCCTTGTATTGCTGTAAGGCTCATTAAAAACAGCCACGCCTTTTTTTGTAGCCGCTTTTAAATCCACCTGGTTGGTGCCAATGCAGAAACAGCCAATTGCCTGCAGCTTTTCAGCCGCATCCAAAACCTTCTGCGTAATTTTTGTTTTGCTCCGTATGCCAAGCAAATGCACATTTTTTATTTCGCTTATCAGTTGCTCTTCGCTCAATGCGCCGCCCAGTTTCTTTACATTTGAATACCCCGAAGCAGTAAAATGCTTTACCGCTGTATCGCTGATGTTTTCAAGAAAAAGGATATTGATTTTCTCTTTGGGATAACTGGTCTTATTTTTGTCAGGCATTACTCTTTATTTTGCGCAAATATATTTCATCCAGTTTATTCTTATGATACAAGCCAAAGGAATTCTGTTCGCCATCGTTGTGTCATTGCAAATCCCGAGAAGGATTTTGCGTGTGGTTTCGGGGCTCACTTGTACTGCATACCTTCTGTCATCATGCAATGGGGCAGCCAACCCCAAAACTGCCAATTCAGACAGCGCTATTCAATTGCCGGCAGCCGGGGAATTATCTAAGGCAGAAGCAGAGAGGTACCGCAAGGCCTGCGAAGCCTGGTACGACACATCGCTCAAAGCAAAAGGCTTTAACGGCGGCATTATCGTTGCAAAAAGAGGCAATATTGTTTTTGAAAATTATATGGGCACAGCGCATATCGGCTCCACAGATACCATTACTGCCAATACCCCTTTCCACATAGCATCTGTTTCTAAAACATTCACTGCCATGGCAGTGCTAAAGTTGGCGCAGGATGGCAAACTGAATATTGATGACGAGTTGGTAAAATACTTCCCGGCATTTAATTACCCCGGCGTTACCGTCCGCACCTTGCTCAACCACCGCAGCGGCCTGCCCAATTATGTTCATTTTATGGAACAGCAAAAGTGGAACAAGAAGGAATACGTATTTAACGAGACAGTGCTGGATTATTTAATCAACAAAAAAAAGCAGTTAAAAGATATTGCTCCGCCCAATACACGTTTTGCATATTGCAACAGCAACTATGCGCTGCTGGCATTGCTGATAGAAAAAACAAGCGGCATGAAATACGCACAGTTTATGCAGCAAACTTTTTTCAGGCCATTGCAAATGAACAATACGTTTGTGTTTGATACCAGTATGCTGAATAAAGTAAACATGAGCTACGACTGGAAAGGAGAACTGATACCATGGAATTTTTTGGATGCTGTGTATGGCGACAAGAATATTTACAGCACGCCGCATGATTTATTGATTTGGGACAAAGCTTTGAATTGTTGCAAAATATTTAATGACTCCACATTGGTTGAAGCCTATGCGCCATACAGCAATGAAAAGCCCGGTATAAAAAATTATGGCCTCGGCTGGCGCATGAATATTTACCCAAACGGAAAGAAAATGATTTACCACAATGGCTGGTGGCATGGCAATAATGCAGCATTCGTAAGGCTGATTGAAGATTCGGCAACTATCATTGTTGTTGGCAATAAATTCAACCGCAATATTTACCATGCAAGGGAAATGGCGCCATTATTTGGTGATTATGGCGGAGTAATTGAAGAAGAGGAAGATGCACAACAGCACACCAAAAAAACAGAGGCGCTGGTACCCGGCGGTAAAAACGGACTGTCCAAAAAAGGAAAATAATTTAAAGCCACTCTTGCGGATAAAGTATAATTGTTTTAACTTGAGGTCGTAAGTTTCCGTTATTTCATAAGCTGTTCCTTTTTTATGAAACGCAATTGTAAATTTTTGCCTGTAGTTAACTGCCTTTTGCTTTTTAATATTCTATTCTTTTCATGTAAAAAGGAAAATCAACGCCCAATACCAGCAACGCTTGATTATAATCTTTTAGCTGAATATAAATGGTTGATAACAAATGTCCCGGATACTGGTTATTTTTTGGAAACAAGGTCTGGTGTTGATTACAGAGTTCAACACATTGTAACGGATACTACTGCTTTAATTTATAATGCAGACTCTACGTGCAATTTTAAAAGCTTTTTTACAGAAATATTTAACCCGGAAACTACGCCATATACAGGCGGAATGTTATCTAATTATATGCCACTTGGTTCATCTGATTTTACTGGGACCTATTCTGTTAATCAGGATGACTCTACTATTACCACCATTAATCAAATATCGGGTGTAGTATTGCCCGCTGTTGTTCATAAAATACGCACGCTTACAAGTGATAGTCTTATATTATGGCATGTGAGGGAAGGGGAGCGGAGGTATCATTCTGTTGTAAGATAGTATTTAGCAATTACCCAAAAAACAAATACGCAAGAAACACAGAAGTAATAATTCCAACCAAATCTGCCAGCAACATTGTTCCAATTGCATAACGGGTATTCTTAATACCTACCGCACCAAAGTAAACAGCCACCACATAAAAAGTAGTATCACTGCTTCCCTGTAAAATACAACTAAGCCTTCCTGCAAAACTATCTGGGCCAAAAGTCCTCATGGTGTCAACCATCATTCCTCTTGCGCCGCTTCCACTCATAGGTTTTATCAATGCAGTAGGTAAACCATCCACAAATTTGGTATCGCTGCCAAATATGGCAAACAAACTTTTTATTCCATTGATGACAACATCAAATGTGCCGCTGCTGCGAAGCAAGCTTATTGCCACTAACATCCCAACTAAGTAAGGGATGATTTTCACAGCCGTTTCAAAACCGCCTTTGGCCCCTTCCACAAAAGCATCAAATACATTTATCTTTTTATACACGCCGCCTACAACAATGGCAAAAAAGATAAACAGGATCAGCCCGGTGCTTAACTGCTCTGAAAAAATGTTTACGCCAACGGTATTTAATGAAAGGATGAATGCAACCAATGCAGCAATAATGGCTGATATGCCGAGTACCCATCCTAAAATAACAGGTTGGAGTATTTTTATTTTTTGCCTGAAAGAAACCATCAGCATCGCAGCAACCGTGGCAACAAATGTGGCAATTAAACAGGGAAGGAAAATATCTGTTGGGTTCACAGATTTTTCGCCATGCGGCCCTGTGGTGATGGCCCTTGCAGCAATAACCGTTGTTGGTATTAATGTCAAGCCTGCTGCATGGAGGCACAAAAACATAATTTGTGCGTTGCTTGCTTTGCCTTTATCAGGGTTTATTTCCTGCAGGCTTTCCATTGCTTTGATGCCAAATGGCGTAGCTGCATTGTCAAGCCCAAGCATGTTGGCACTAAAGTTCATCATCATGTGCCCGTGTGCCGGGTGGCCTTTGGGCACTTCAGGAAAAAGTTTTGAAAAGAAAGGCCCAACAAGTTTTGACAGGAACCTGATGCCGCCTGCTTTTTCAGCAATGCTCATAAAGCCCATAAACAAAGCCATAATTCCAATCAGCCCAATACAAATTTCCACGGCGCTTTTGCAGGTAGCAATCACGCCATCAACAGGTTTTTGTTTTTTGCCTAAAATGTAATCAGCGCCAACAATTCTTACCGCCGGGAATTTTGCTTGTATTTTTACCGCAGAGTCATTTGTAACCCTGTCAGCAATTATATATTTCGTGTCTTTGTCTGTTTCCTTTTGAAAAACATAACCATAGTCTTTCATTTGCTGGCTGATACCAGCGGTTGAAAAACTATCGAGCACAGAAACAAATTTGAATTCATCTTTGGAAGTGCCTGTAACAAGCCTTCCAAAAATATCGTCTTTGCTGCCGTTGAAAATAAACTGGAAACCGGCAACCATTAGTGCCACAATGATAAATGCGCTCCATATCCTGCTTAAAGCCATGGTGGTTTATTAGTTTATTGGTGTTTGGTTTATTTATCTGAAACCAGTCGCTGTCCGGTTTTTTAAACAGGGTCAAGATAATGTTTTCATTTCAAAATTATCATTCCCCCTCAACCCTTACCTTTGCGGCTCAAAATTAGTAGGCTACGTGTAACTTACAACTCATCACTTATAACTTATACTTATTATGGCATTACAGGCAGGCATCGTGGGGTTGCCAAACGTGGGGAAATCAACTTTATTTAATGCGGTAAGCAACAGCGCCAAAGCGCAGGCAAGCAATTACCGTTTTTGCACGATAGAACCAAATGTTGGCCTGGTGAATGTGCCAGACCCAAGGTTGAATAAGCTGGCAGAATTGGTGGTGCCTGAAAGGATTGTGCCTACACAAATTGAGATTGTTGACATTGCAGGGCTTGTGCGTGGCGCCAGCAAAGGGGAGGGGCTTGGCAATAAATTTTTGGCCAATATCCGTGAAGTGGATGCCATCATCCATGTGATACGTTGTTTTGAAGACGACAATATTTTAAGGGAAGAGGGCGCTATCAATCCCGTGAGCGACAAAGAGATTATTGAAACAGAATTGCAGTTGAAAGATTTAGAAAGTGTAGAAAAGAAAATACAGCGCACAGAAAAAATTGCCAAGACGGATGCGAAAGCAAAAGCAGAACTGGAAATACTGGTTCGTTGCAAAGAGCATTTGGAAAAAGGCAAAAATATTATAACACTCGGCTTGGGCAAAGAGGAGAAAGGCGCTATTGCCGATTTGTTTTTGCTGACAGACAAACACATTTTGTATGTGGCCAATGTGGACGAAGCCAGCATGCATACCGGCAACAAATACAGCGATGCTTTAAAAGAAGCGGTGAAGAATGAAGGCAACGAAGTGATTGTGATGACAAACGCCATTGAAGCACAAATTGCAGAATTTGAAAACCCGGATGACAAGGCAATGTTTATGGAAGAATATAAAATGACAGAGCCTGCGCTTGACCGCTTGATACACTCTACTTATAAATTATTAAACCTCTCAACATACTTTACTGCCGGCGTGCAGGAAGTAAGGGCATGGACAATACAACAAGGCTGGAAAGCGCCACAGGCCGCCAGCGTAATACACACTGATTTTGAAAAAGGGTTTATTAAAGCAGAGGTAATATCGTACGATGATTTTATTCAATACAAATCAGAAGCGGCTTGCAGGGAAAATGGGAAATTAAGAATAGAAGGGAAAGAGTATGTAGTGAAAGATGGAGATGTGATGCACTTTAGGTTTAATGTGTAACAATATTTTTTCTAAATATTTCTTTAATACAAAAAGCCCCCTCCCGGGGGCTCTTAGTTATCCAAACAATCCATAAAAACAAAAGCTCTTGTGCCAGGCTACGACTCTTAGCTTTATTGTTTGGTGGTAACTAATATTTTTAAAACCTTGGGCAACGCAGTGCGTTCCTGCTGGTAGTATTGCGTTCCAAAAATGTTTGGTAGGAAAGCGCCAGTTCAAAACCTCCGCGGCCGCTGGTGGCTGAGCTTAGTTTAGAAGTGTTGGCATCATAGCTAACAGATACGGCCAATGGCCTCATTTCAATTTTGGCTACGGGTATTATTGCATCTTTCATGCGCATAAATACGCCGCCGTGTATCAGGTACTTGGGGTCAACTTCGCTGTCTAATTTGTAAGTATAAATTGCACCGCCTATTGTTTCAGTAAATGAGCCTTGCTTAGAGTAGTCTCCATGAAACGTTACATAAGAAAATTCTGATGTGGCAACCCTTGCGCCTGCTGAGTACACCCATTTTGGCGTAAGCGTTGTTTTGCCATTGGTATAGAAGCCAACGTTAGAAGGCTTATTAAAGTGGTGGTAAGCAATACCTGCAAAAATGTTATTGTCGGGGTTGTCATTCACCTGTGTGTTGAAGCTGAGCCCTGCCGTGCCATCAAAGTAACTGTATGATGCTTTGTCAAAGCTTTCGCCGTCTGCTGCGCCGGGGTTGTAGGTAACGCCATCAAACTGGTTGTTGGTGGTTACTTTGCTCCTGTCGAACCTGCGCTGTACCATACCGCCCATAAAGCCCAGCGACAAATACATATTCCTGTCTTCGCTTAGTGATTTGTGGTAGTTTACTGCAGGCAGCACATGCGTTGCTGTCATTGCAACAGTGCCGGCCCTGTCATACATTATTTGTGCGCCTACGGTCATGTAGTCTTCGCTGTTGCCTACATGCAGTTTGTATTCGCCGTTTAACGAGGTGGTTTGATAAGGCACTGTTACGCTCTGCCACTGTGTGCGGTAAACAGACTGTAACCTTACGTCGCCTGAAAAAAGGCCTGCCAATGCCGGGTTTCTTAATAAAGGCGCTTCGTTAAATTGAGAGAAATGAATGTCCTGTGAATGGCTTTGTTTTGTAGCAAGCATTATGAGGGTAGCACATAACAACTTGCGTTGCAAGGTTTTCATGGTTTGGATATTTAGTTTTCTTTAGGTTTGGATACGTGTTCCGACTTTCGTCATAATATAAACGCCGCCGGGGAAACTTTATTATCGCAGCAGCAAAATATTTCCGCTGAATGAAACTATTTGTTTGTTGCCGCAAACGAATTCTACTGTGTAAACATAAGTGCCTGTATCTGCATCCCTGCCTTTGTATTTGCCATTCCAGCCCTTGCTTTTATCATTTGTGGTAAAGTTGGCGCTTTCAAAAACAAGCTCGCCTGAACGGTTGTAAATTTTAAATGCAGTAATAGTAAATCCTATGGCACCTGTTGGTGACAGCGGGCAGAACACATCATTTTTTGCATCATTGTTTGGCGTAAATGAAGTGGGTATGTAGATATTGCTCCTGTCGCATTGCAACTGCACAAAAATATCATCGCTGGCAGTGCAGCCATCCGCATTAGTTGCAGTAATGGTATAAACTATGCCATTGTTGGGGGTAGCCACAGGGTTCGGGCAATTGGTACAGCTCAACCCGGTTGAAGGCTGCCAAAGCCAGTTGGTAATGCCGCTTGAATATTGCGGCGACAGCGTAATGTTTTTGCCAGACAACAAAATAATATCCCGCCCAGCATTTACAACGGGCACAGGTAATACTTCTACAAAAACTGAAGCAGTGTCCCTGAAGCAATTAATACTGTCAAAGCCAATCACGGTATAAGTAGTTGTTGCTGATGGCGAGGCAATGGGATTTGATATGCTTGCATTGCTAAGCCCTGCAGATGGGGACCAACTATAATTTTCTGAGCCGCTAACAGCAAACTGCAGCGCTTTTCCTTTACATACACTGGCAGCCGGTACAAGCCCGGTAATTTTGAAAGGTATTTTTACATCCACCAGCACGCTGTCTGTTTTGCTGCAGCCATTGATATTAGTGCCTGTTGCATAGTACAATATTTTGCCCGGAGTGTTGCTTACGGGGTTTTCGCAATTGGTGCAGCTTAAATAATCAACGGGCTGCCATGTGTAACCATCAGCCCCTGTGGCATGAAGTGTTGCTTTGCCTCCTTCGCAAATGGCAGTGTCTTTTCCTGCAGAAGTATTCGGCGCAGGCAATATGCGTATGCTTGTGTTGGCAGTATCTGCACAGCCGCTGGCATAGGCCATGGCAAGTTGTATGTTGTAGCTGCCCGTGTCTTTGTATTGCTGGGGCAAAGGGTTTTGCAAGCTAGATATTTGGCCATTGCCAAAATCCCATTTCCAAACAGACGCTGATGTATCCGTTGTTGCCACATTGCCTGAAAATGTAATTGATGAAGCGCCGCAATAAACTGCATTGTTGCCTGCAATGCTTATTTGTGGTTTGGTATGAACTTTAATGTATTTGGGTTTTGCTAAACTATCCATGCAGCCGGGTATTGTACTCACGAAAAGTTTTACCGTATATGTTCCCGGGCTGTTATAAAAATGGCTGGCGTTTTTTGTGGAAGCAATGTTGCCATCGCCAAATTCCCAGCGGTAGCCAGATACATTGCTGCCAGAAAAAGATGAATCAGAAAAATAAACTGAATCGCCTGAGCAAATAGCAGAATCAATAACGCCAAAATTTACTTTGCTGCTTAAATTTTTTATGGTATCGGTACCCGTTATTGCAAGTATGCAACCGCCTGTATCTTTTAATACAACAGATGGCACAAAGCTGCCCGGCAAGGTATAGGCATGTATTGTTGAAGAATCACTGGAAGAAAAAGTATTGCCGTCGTTAAAATCCCAGATGTAAGACAATGAATCCGGGCTGGTTACTTTGAACAAAACATTCAGCGGCGAACAGCCATTCAGCGGCGCATATTGCAAGGAAGCAGTTGGCCCGTTCACCGATATTTTTATTGAATCAGTTGCAAAGCAATGCGCCGACCTTTTTGCAGTAAGCTTTGCATAATAAGTTCCCGGCACAGAATAACTGTAAGAAGGGTGGCTGGTGGAAGAAAAGCCGCCATCGCCAAAATCCCATAATTGCGACAGCGCATTGGACGATGTATTGGTAAAGTTTACCTGGAATGGGGTACAAGTGCCAACAGAGTCATTCACTTTAAAATCAGCAAGCACATCCCTTACTTTAATATAGTTGTTTCTGGCCATCGAGTCTTTGCAGCCCGCTGCATCAGTTACCACCAGCTTCATTGTGTAATCGCCGTTGGCAGTATATTTTTTTTCAGGCAAAGAATCAGAAGAAAATGTGCCATCGCCAAAACCCCACCAATATGACAGGCGGTAGCCTGAGGAAGGGTTTCGTATAATAACTGTATCATTAATGCAGGTGTTGAAATTTGCTGCAAAAAAATTAGCGAGGGGCTGGTAAATGTTTACAGGCATTGAATATGATACACTATCGGCGCAGCCAACAGAATCGACAATTTTTAATGATGGATAATAGTACCCTTTTTCTGTGTAAATATGAGTTATTGGCGAGGGCGGCGGCGCGTTAAATGTTTGTATTTGCCCATCGCCAAAATCCCATATCCATTGCGATATATTAAAAATGCCCGTTGCAAAATTCGATGTATCTGTAAAATTGAAATTTTTGTTTTGGCAACCGCCGGCAGTGTTGCTGGCAAAACCAGCATGGGGCTCATATACTTTTATAAAACCGGCTTTGGAAGTTGTTTCGCTGCAGCCATTGGTGTCAACAGCAGTAAGGCTTACGGTATAGTTGCCCCGGCTTGTATACGCATGCCTTGCACTGTCGCCGGAAATGCTGTCCCTGATACCATCGCCAAAATCCCAAATGTATTTTACAACATTTGCTTTGTTGAAGTTTCGCATATAAAAAACAACAGAGTCCGGGTTGCACATCTTGTTTTTTGTTGAAACAAAATCTGGTGTTTCTTTTATTGGGGTAATGATGGCCCTTGTGTTATATGTGCAGGCGCCATTTGTGGTGGTAAGCGAAACGTTGTATGGTTGGTAACCGGTAAAAATATGTGTTGGGTATTGTATGTTGCTGGTGGTGCCGTCGCCAAAATCCCATTGCCAGGTTTGAGGCATTATGGAACTGTCTTTAAAGAATACTTCTCTTTTGTTAATGCAACTGTATACGGGCCTGAACCTGCCAAGGCCTGGCAGCACTGTTATTGCCTGGGTTTTTGTAATAGAGTCGCTGCAGCCATTGTTCCATGCAATTAGTTTGATGTTGTATTTGCCTGAGTCAGTAAACTTGTGCAGCGGGTTTTGAAAAATGGAACTATCCCTGTTGGTAAAGCGCCAAAGCCATTTGTCTGCTGGTGCGGATAAGTCTGTAAATTGTACATCTGCACCGGGGCATACCACAGTTGGCAATAGGCTAAAATCAACATGAGGAAGGTTTCCAGTACGGACACCAGCTTGCACTGTGGCCGAATCAACACAGCCATCAGCAGTCGCCACAGTTAACTTTATGTCATAGGTACCCGAGTCTGGGTACACTTCTACCGGGAACCTGTTGGGCGAAGTATTGCCATTGCCAAAATCCCACAGCCAGCTTACAACCCCATCCGGGGCTACTACAGAAGCTGAAGGCCGGAATGTGTAAGGCCTGCAGCCGCCACCTCCTTTTGTGTCAATAGTTACTTGAGGTTTTAATATTCTTATAAAGCGGAATTGTGTAACAGAAGAAGAACAGCCTGACGCACTGCTTGCCGATAGTTTAATATTGAATTCGCCATCGCTTGTAAATGTATGCGAAGGGTTTTTGGCAGACGATGAGCCACCATCGCCAAAATTCCAAAGCCAGTTCGTTGCCCCGCCTGTTAAATCAGAAAAATTTACAGTGAACGGCGCTCTGCACGCAGAAGAATCACTGGCAGAAAAATTTATAACAGGCGCTGCAATCACTTTTATATTTTTTGTTGTTGAATCGGAGCAGGCATTAAAATTACTAACCAGCTTTACAGTGTAGTTGCCTGCAGCCGCCCATGTTTTAGCAGTAGTATTCCCAAAAGAGGATGTACCATCGCTAAAAACCCATTTGGAACTGAGTGGCGATGGTATTGTAGCATTTACCAGTGGCATTTTGTAATTGGCACAAACAGTATCAGCGCTGCTGATGGCAGAATGTACATCTTTTATTGCTACGGCATTGCTGTACGTTACCGAGTCGGTACAGCCAATGTTGTTTCTTGCTACTAATTTTACCGAAAATGAACCACCGCTTGTATAAGAATGCGAAGGGGAAAAGCTGGCCGAAGATGTGCCATCTCCAAAATACCATGTGTACAGTAAAGTGCCGGGGCCAAGCGTGTTATTTGTAAAAAAAATTGTTTCCGGCGGTTTGCATTTTGACGGCGGCGTAAAAATAAACTGCGGCCTGATTGAATCGGCTGCTTTTATATATGCCAGTTTACTGAGGCTGCTGGTGCACCCCCCATTGTTAGTAACCTGCAGCGTGATATTATAGTTGCCCGGCTGGTTGTATAAATGCGAAGGGTTTTTCAATGTGCTGGTTGTGCCATCGTCAAAATCCCAGCGCCATGAAATGATGCTGCCGGTGGCTGTAGTGCTTTGATCGGTAAAAGCAGTAGTAAAAGGTATGCAATCCGAAGTATCAGCTGCTAAAAAAAGAACAACAGGTTTGGCATGAACAGTAATATAAGAGGGCTTGGTAATAGTATTTGCCCCTGATGCATTGCTCACCGTAAGTTTTACGGTATAAGTGCCCGGATTGGTATAAGTGGCTACCGGGTTTTTTTGTGAGGATACTGAGCCATTGCCAAAATCCCATGTCCATGCTGTGGGGTTCCCGGTTGAATTGTCGCTAAACTGCACTACCACAGGCGCACAGCCTGAAAGCGGGGCTGCATTGAAATTTGCAACAGGCTGGCCGTTTGAAACAATTATACTGCCGAAAAGGGCGAGCAGGCATGCCAATTGGCTTTTATATTTTATAAAGCTTTCCAAGGTACTTAACTGGTATATATGCAAGTTATAAAAAAGCCCATTTTGTTTTGTTTTTGAAAGACTGTTTTTTAACTGTATCTGTTGCCGGTGTTTTTTTATACAGGCTGCTAAAAAGAAAGCCAACCCTTCGGCCGGCTTCTTTGAGGTTTAATAAAAACAAAAAGCATCTTATTTCACAAGCGATATATTGCCCCGGTAAGTCAATATGCTGCCATTGTCGCAAACCATCTCTAACGTATATACAAACACATCCGGGTTTGCTTTTTGGCCTTTGCTTGTGCCGTCCCATCCATAAGCCGGGTTATTGGCATCAAAGTTTGTCCTTTCAAAAACAAGTTCGCCCCACCGTGTGAAAATACGCAGCATCTTCACCTTAAACAGCCCGGTGCCTCTTGGGTAAAAAATGTCGTTGTTGCCATCGCCGTTAGGGGAGAATGTATTTGGCATAAATATGTTCGAGCCATTGCAAACCACAAATACAGTTACCCGGTCTCTTGCAAGGCAACCGCCACGGTTAGTAGCTGTTACAGTATATTCTGTGTTTTCTGTTGGCTTTACAGTAATGCCCGGGTAAACATTCCTGAAAAGGCCAGTGGTAGGCTGCCATACAACATCAGTTACATCTGCAGATATCACAGGCATCAGGTCAACAGGCTGTCCCACATTTATGGTTTTGTCCATTCCGGCTTCTACAGCAGGCAAAGGGTTTACTTTTATTGAAACATAACCTGTGTCTGTAAAGCAACCAATATCGTCTGTGCCTACCACAGTGTAAGTAGTAGTTGCTGTTGGCGTTGCTGTTGGCTCGCTGATATTAGGGTTGTCGAGGCTGTTAGCAGGCGACCATGTATAAGCAAATGCGCCTGCTGCCGTCATTTTTTTGGAGCTGCCTGCACAAACACTATCGCTTGCACTGTGTGTCATCACAAACCTGTCTTTTACTGTTATATTAATGCTGTCTTTAGCACTGCACCCTTGTGCAGAAGTACCAGTAACTATGTACATGATATTGCTTGTGGTGTTAGTAGTAGGCGTGTCGCAATTAATACAGCTTAGTGCTGTTGCCGGCGACCAGTTGTAAGTGCCTGCACCGGTTGCCTGAAGCATCCGGCCGTTGCCGTTGCATATTGTAACATCCTGCCCGGCACTTACCACAGGTATTGCATACGATTCCACTGCGGCTACAGCAGTGTCTGTGCAACCGCTGCTGTTTGTAGCAATAAGTGAAACATTATATAACCCTGCTATTGGGTAATTCTGTGCAGCGGGTGTTGCTGAAACAGATGTATTGCCGTTGGCAAAATCCCATTTCCATGTAATAACAGATGTATCTGCTATTGCCTGCTGGCTATTGAAAGTAACAGCTAAAGGCGCACACCCATTGCCGGAGCGGATAATGTTTATTTGGGGGGAAGCCACCACTCTTACCGGCGTAGCAGATACTAACGTATCAGCGCAGCCCTTTTGGCTTACAGCGATTAATTGAGGATAGTATGTTCCTGTACTGTTGTATTGGTGCACAGGGTTTTGGCTCGTGGAACTGCCGCCATCACCAAAACTCCACTGGTACATGCTGATAACATCGCCGCTGGTAATTGTGGATGAATCTGTGAATGATACAGAGCCTGAATCGCAAAGCAGCTTATTGTTAAAACCAAATTTGTTTATAATGGCGCTCACC
>CAYRRL010000034.1:0-12633 GCA_964426665.1 uncultured Ferruginibacter sp.
GCAGGTTGTTCCAGTATTTTTTGCAGGGCATTTTAATACTGGCGCCCATAGCCATCACAGTATGGGCTATTACTGCCGCTTTTAACTTTATTGATGGCATATTGCCCAATATCCTGCACAGTATTTTCCCTAAAATGATGGAAGACGCTGCCGGCAACATCAAAAGGATACCCGGCGTGGGCTTTGTACTGGTGATACTGCTGGTATTGTTTATAGGCTATATATCATCCTCCTTTATATTTGGCAAGGTGGTGGATTTGTTTGAGCAGGTGCTGGAAAAAACACCGGGCATCAAGTTTATTTATTCAACAGTTAAAGATTTTTTTGAGGCTTTTGCCGGCGAGAAAAAAAAGTTTACCCTTAATGTGCTGGCAAATGTGGACGATAACGACGTTTGGCGTGTGGGTTTTATTACACAGGACGATATGGAAGATTTTGGCCTGAAAGATTATGTAGCTGTGTATGTGCCTATGGCGTATTCTGTAGCCGGCAATGTGTATATTATACCGAAAAACAGGGTAAGGCCCATTACCAATATCAGCGCTACCGAAACGATGAAGTTTGCTGTGAGCGGCGGTGTTACCAATGTGGATGACCATGCGGTTGATGAAAAAAAATAAATTGCTTTTATGAAAACAATATTGAAAACAGCTTTTCTCTTTTTTATAATAAACATTCCAACAACAGCCATAGCACAGGAAAATGGTTTATTGTGGGGCACAAAAAAATATTCCATTTATAGCGACAGTGTTGTTCAGGGGCAATTTGCAGCTAAAGCACTGTCGGCAATTGAAATAGTTTCTAATTACCAGAGCCCTGCCAATCTTTTTCAGCCAACAAAAATTGCATTCAAGTTCAGTATAAATGGCAAAGACAATGAAATGCTGCCCGGCGTTGACCACCACTTTAATGTACTGGCGGGAACAACAGAAACGCCTTTAATAAAATTTGGCGAACAATTAAAAGATATTACCGGTGAAACAAACCAGTATTTGCCTGCTGGCACAAAATTGAAAATACGCGTTGACATGAATGCAGTACAGAATGATTTCAAAACGAAAGGCTATTTCACCACAATTAAAGGCGAAAAAATTTATAAGGAAGATTTTAAAGGCTTGTATGTAGCCGGCAATACTTTGCCGATGATTTGGGATTTTGATAACCTGCATAATAAAGAAGGGCTTGAATTAAAAGACGCAGATGGCGATGGTATTTATGAAACAACACTGGTTCTTAATTCTAAGAAGGACGAAAAGCAAACCGATGCCAGATGGAAATTGGCAAAAGATATTTCAGCGTTTCCGCAGTACCATTCCGGCCATATTATGGCAGGCGCTATTTATAATATGAGCCTGGAAGAAATGGTGAAAGCAGTGGAGCCAGACAGCACGTTCCGCACAGGCAAAGAATGGGCTGGCGTGTGGACAAGGGATATTAGTTACAGCATCATTTTGTCAATGGCTCATTTGCAACCGGCTGTTGCAAAGAAAAGCCTCATGAAAAAAGTGAATAAAAGGAAACGGATAATACAAGACACGGGCACAGGCGGGGCTTACCCTTGTTCTACTGACAGGATGATTTGGGCTACTGCTGCCTGGGAAATTTATAAAGCTACAGGAGACAAAGACTGGTTGCAACAAGCATATATAATTATAAAAAATTCTGTAGATGATGATATGCTGAATGTGTATGATGCTGCAACAGGCTTGGTAAAAGGAGAATCATCCTTCCTTGACTGGCGTGAGCAAACTTATCCCAAATGGATGCAGCCTGCTGATATTTTCGAATCGGAAAACCTGGGCACTAATGCGGTGCATTATAATGCTAATATGGTATTGGCACAAATGGCCGGCTTATTAAAGAAACCTGCAGATGTTTTGAAATACAAACGCAATGCTGAAAAAATAAAGAAAGGCATTAATAAATATTTGTGGCTGCCATCGCAGGAATACTACTCGCAATATTTGTACGGCAGGAATTTTAAAATGCCATCGCCGGTAGCCGAGGCGCTGGGCGAAGCATTATGTATTTATTTTGGGATAGCAGATACCCAACGGCAAAAAACATTAGTAGAAAAAACGCCGGTAACAGATTTTGGGATTACCTGTATTTATCCGCAAATACCAAACATACCGCCTTACCACAATAATGCAGTTTGGCCTTTTGTGCAATCATACTGGGCATTGGCTGCCGCAAAAACAGGCAATGACAGCGCCGTGATGGAATCCATTGCAGCCATTTACAGGCCTGCAGCATTGTTTGCGACCAACAAAGAAAACTTTGTGGCAGATAATGGCGATTTTGCCGGTACAGTTATTAATTCAAGCAATATGCTGTGGAGTTTGTCCGGCAATTTGGCGATGGTGCACAAACTGCTTTTCGGCATTGAATTTATGGCAGATAAATTAGTGTTCCATCCATTTGTGCCAAAAGCACTGCAAGGCAGCAGGTCGCTTACAAATTTTAAATACCGCAGGGCTGTGCTTGATATTTCATTGGAAGGTTATGGCAATATAATCAAGGAATTTTTGCTTGATGGCAAAAAAGCTGAAGCGCATGAAGTGCCGGCATCTTTACAAGGCAAGCACTCTGTAAAAATCATTTTGTCAAATGAAATGCCCGGCTGCAGCATAAACAAGGTTGAAAATATAACAGCGCCAGCTACCCCAATTGCAAATATCACAGAAAACCTTTTGAATTGGCAGCCTGTTGATGGCATTGAGAATTATATGGTGATGAAGAATGGCCAGTTTGCCTCAGGCGTAAAAGGAACAACCTATCTAATGCCTGCTAATGAATGTGCCGAATACCAGGTGATAGCATGGAACCAAAACGGTGTATTGTCATTTTCAAGCGAGCCGCTATTTCATAACGGCTGCGATAAAACCGCTTTGCATGAAGTTGAAAAAACTGCAAAAAAATCTTTGCTGGCTTACAAAGGCTTTTCAGGCGATGGCTTTGTTGAAATAAGCAAAACAACAAACAGGGTTATTAATATACCGGTAACTATTAATGAGCCGGGTGTATATGCAATCAGCTTCCGTTATGCTAATGGCAATGGGCCAGTAAACACAGAAAACAAATGCGCCATCCGTGCTTTAAGTATTGATAAAAAATTTACTGGAACACTTGTATTTCCCCAAAGAGGGAATGGGGAGTGGAGCAACTGGGGTTTTAGCAATGCCTTGCAAACAAAACTGGCAAAAGGGAAACATACCATCTCCCTTTCATTTAAAGATGCCAATGAAAATATGAATGGCGATGTGAATGAGGCGGTGCTGGATTATTTGCAGGTGGTGAAGGTGAAATGATGAGAACCATGTAACCTAAAAATAAAGAAGCCAGCTTTTAAAAAGCTGGCTTCTCTTTATCATTATGCGTTTAAGCATTTTTCCTTGCTATCGCTTTCTCAGCTGCGGCAACAATATTTGGTGCATCCAATCCATATTTAGTAAGTAACTCTGCAGGCTTGCCGCTTTCACCAAATGTATCGTTGGTACCGATGTATTCAACAGGTATGGGCAGGTTTTTAGCTGCTACTTGCGCAATGCTGTCGCCAAGCCCGCCAATGATATTATGCTCTTCGCATGTAACAGCGCATTTTGTTTTGCTGACAGAGGCAATTACTGATTCTGTATCCAATGGCTTTATCGTATGAATATTTATCACTTCCACGCTGATGCCTTTTTCTTCTAAAATTTTACCTGCTTCCACGGCCTTCCAAACCAAATGGCCGCAGGCAAAAATGCTCACATCTTTTCCATCAGAAATTTTTTGTGCTTTGCCCAAAACAAAATCTTCTTCTTTTGTAAAGATGGGCCATACAGGGCGGCCAAACCGCAAGTACACCGGGCCAACTATATCAGCTATTGCTTTTGTTGCAGCTTTTGTTTGGTTGTAATCCGCGGGCACCACTACTGTCATGCCCGGCAGCATTTTCATTAACCCAATATCTTCCAGTATCTGGTGCGTTGCGCCATCTTCGCCTAAAGTAAGGCCTGCATGGCTGGCGCATATTTTTACGTTCTTCCCGCTGTAGGCAACGCTCTGGCGTATCTGGTCATACACACGGCCGGTAGAAAAATTAGCAAAGGTTGTTGTATAAGGAATTTTTCCGCCGATAGTCAACCCGGCAGCCACGCCAATCATATTGGCTTCGGCAATGCCGCACTGGATAAACCGGTTGGGGAATTCTTTTACAAAAGCATTTAGTTTCATTGAGCCTAACAGGTCGGCGGTTAACGCAATGATGTTTTCATTTTTCCTTGCTGCTTCTAAAATGCCATCACCAAAGCCGCTACGGGTATCTTTATTGCCGGTTGATTCTATTGTTTTCAGCATAATTGCCCCTTTTTATTTAGGGGCGCAATATAAGCATGAACAGGAGAGATTTTGATTTTTATTTAGCAGTGTTTTGTAGTTTTTTGCAGCAACTGGCTTTTGCAGCAAGAAAACCATAACTAATGATTTTCGTCATTTCTTCCATTTTTTGCCTTAATAAAAAAGCCGGTAGTTTACCTTTGGCGCAATGGAACCATTCCCGAAAGGCAAACCCCCTATTGTATATAAATGGCTATCGTGGCTGTTGCTGCTGGCATTTGCATATTATTGGCTGCTTACATTTGGGTTAGTGCTCTTTAGTAAAACTGTTACAGCCAGGTTTCCTCACCAGACAGTATTGTACCGCACATTCGCCCGGCAAAACTGGCGCCTCTTTGCCATATCAAAAGTGTACAACAGGCAGATGCTGCTGGTTACACGAAGCATACAAAACCCTGCTGCCACCGATACTACAGATATTGTGCAATACTTTTTGGCTATAAAAAGGGATGCTGCGCCATTTAATAATTACGAAGACGCAATGGACAGGATATTGTATATAGTAATGAACGGCGTGGAAATGCAGATGATTAACTATAAAAAAACTTTGCAGCAACAAAACCCCAATAAGCCTGCAAGCTTTTATTTGGCACAGTGCTCTGCCTTGGTGGAAGCAGATGCCCGGCAGGAGGGCATTAATAATATCGTGGCCTTTGCTAAGTATATGCTGAAGGAGAAAAAGATAAGCGCGGCAGGAAAGGAATACCAGCTTATTATTACACATAAATTTATCCAGCCATCAAACCCGCCTTCCGGATCCGTTGCTAACGGCAGCATACAAACTATTTTTGCCTCAACTTTTAAACCCTTCTAAAACTTGATAAACATCCGGCAATTAATATGGCGCTTTCAGCAAACGAATGAAAAGGCTTTTTACCTGGCCCTGCTCCGTGTGTTGGCTTGTGTGTGGTTTATAAAAGAAATGCTGTTCCGCTGGCCAGCTTTTGAAATGCTGTACAGCAACCGTAGCTTTTTGAAGCTTGATTCAACTGTTTCTTTGCAAATTTTCGGCCTTGATGCTGTTTATTTAAAGGAACATTATTTGGTATTGGTATGGCTGTGCATGGGTTTGTTGCTGCTTAATTTGTTTGGCATCGGCAGGAATCTTGTTTCTTTTTTGCTGTTCCTCTCATTTACTGTGCTTTACCATCTCGATAACCAGTTTGCCAATAGCGGCGATGAAATGTCGATGCTGCTGTTGCTGTATTTGTCTTTTGCCAATACGTTTTCGCATTTTGTTTTGTTTAAGCGCAGGCCAATGGCAGCAGATAAAGAAAAGCTGTACAATGTTGCAAGCAACCTGGCTGCATATTCCATCATGATAAACCTGTGCATGGCATATTTTATGGCAGGCGTTTTTAAAGCAATGGACCCTTATTGGCAAAATGGAACAGGCATTTATTATTTTATTAACGATGACAGGTATTCCATATTTGCAGCCGGCGGCCAGCATGTGCCACTGCCATTTTGGGTTTCCTGTATTTTTAACTACGGCACGTTGCTGCTCGAATTCGTGTTTCCTGTGCTGGTATGGTTCAAAAAAACAAAGGGTTTTGTATTTGCATTGTGCCTGCTGATGCACATGGGCATCTATGCTTTTCTGGGCATATACGGCATGACGTTAATTTTTATTATCCAGTACGGGCTGTTTTATTCAAATGATGAAGCCCTTGCTGCAGCTGAAAAAATTAAGCTATTCTTATGGAAGGTCTTTAGATTTGCCAAAAGGTAATTGGCATGCCTTGCAAATATTCTTTATGAAAAAATTTTTCCGCTTATTATTTAAATTAACCCTGGTATTGTTTGTGCTGCTTAATATCATCACAGCATTCCATGCATATAAGTTTACGCACATTTACGAAAGGAGCGAAGTGCCGGTTAAGAGCCCCGGGGAAAAAACTGCCTGGGACAAAACATCTGATATATTGTTTGGGGCAAAAGTGGCAAAGCAGCAGAATATTGTGCCCGATTCAACTTTTGAAACTGTAATACTAAAAACCGGCGGCGGCATTCAACTGGAAGCATGGTATATTAAAACAAAAGGCACAGCTAAAGGGACTGTGGTTCTCTTTCATGGGCACGTCAGCAAAAAATCTTCTGTTATGAATGAGGGTGAAGGCTTCCGGCAATTGGGCTACAATACACTGTTAGTTGATTTCAGGGCGCATGGCAACAGCGGGGGCAACACCTGTACCATTGGCTACCAAGAAAGCGAAGATGTGAAACTGGCGTATGATTATATCAAAGCAAAAGGCGAAAAGAATATTGTGCTGTGGGGCATCTCTATGGGCGCTGCTGCTGTTTCAAAAGCAATAAGCGATTACGGGCTGCAGCCATCAAAAGCAATTTTAGAAATGCCATTTGCCACGATACGGCAGGCAGCAGAAGGGAGGGTAAAGATGATGGGCCTGCCAGCCCAGCCATTATCATCGTTTGTGCTTTTTTGGGGCAGTGTTGAAAATGGCTTTTGGGCTTTTAGGATGAAACCGGCTGAGTTTGCAAAAAAAATAACTATCCCAACTTTGCTCCAATGGGGCAGGCACGACCCACGTGTGATGCAGGAAGAGACGGATTTGATTTATAAAAATTTAGCTGGCAAAAAGCAACTGGTGGTGTATGAGAGTGCAGCCCACGAATCGCTGTGCGATAAAGAGCATGGTAAATGGATGGCCAGTGTGGGCAGTTTCCTTAATTAATAAAAAAATATGCACCCAAAGGAAATCCCTGTTTCACAGTTTACATACAATTTGCCGGAAGATAGAATTGCTGCTTTCCCATTGGAAGAAAGGGATGCATCAAAGTTGCTTGTTTATAAGGATGGGAATATATCAGAAGATGTTTATAAAAACATAAGCAATTACATTCCAGAGAATTCCCTGCTTGTTTTTAACAATACTAAAGTGATACAGGCAAGGCTGCTGTTTCAGAAAGCAACCGGCGGAGTGATAGAAATATTTTGCCTTGAACCGTATGAGGAAGCGAAAGAATACAATTTGGTGATGGGCAAAAAGGGGAGTGTGAAATGGAAATGTATGATTGGCGGGGCCAGTAAATGGAAGCCCGGTACATTTTTAAACAGGGGAAACGGCGGTATTGAAATAACAGCAGCATTGGCAGATAAGCTGCCTGATGCTTACATAGTACAATTTTCATGGCAGCCGGCGGGGCATAGTTTTGCCGAAGTGCTTTCGTTGTTTGGCGATATGCCGCTGCCGCCTTACATAAAACGAAAAGCGGAGGCAACGGACAAAGAGCGCTACCAAACTATTTATGCAGTGCATGAAGGCAGCGTTGCAGCGCCAACAGCGGGCCTGCATTTTACAGAAAATGTTTTTTCATCATTCGATAAAAAAAACATCAGCAAGGCTTATGTTACGCTGCATGTGGGCGCAGGCACATTCAAGCCTGTAAAAAGCGATGTGCTGCTGGGCCACGAAATGCACAGCGAATGGATTGATGTGGCTGCAGCAACAATTGAACTATTGATTTCGAACGCAGGAAATACAATAGCAGTTGGCACTACTTCCTTGCGTACTATCGAAAGCCTGTACTGGATGGGGGTGAAAACAATTTTAAATAATTCTATCAGCGCTGATGAATTGCCCATTACACAGTGGAGTGTGTATGAAGCACCATTAGTGCAAACAAATTATACTGTTGCAGAAGCATTGCAGAGCCTGTTGCAATGGATGAAAAAAAGCCGTATGCAACGTTTGTTTACATACACACAAATTTTAATTGCACCGGGCTATCAGTATAAAATTGCAAAAGCAATTGTTACTAATTTTCACCAGCCACAATCCACGTTGCTTTTATTAGTAGCTGCTGCTGTGGGCAACCAGTGGAAAGAAATTTATGATTATGCCTTGCAAAACAATTTTCGCTTTTTAAGCTATGGCGACGGCAGCATTCTTTTTACAGAATAAAAAAAGCGCTGCACTTTAGGTACAACGCTTAACTGAACAAAGGACATTTTTTAAAGCGGGAAACAACTGGTTTTTATAGTATTGTTAACTTGTAAACATATTTTGCCCCTTTTTCACTGGAAATGGTAACATAGTAAACGCCGGGCTGCCTGCCTGATATATCCAGTTCCTGTTTATTAAACCCTTCAGCAAAAAGTTTTGAAACTGGTTTCATCACCATTCTTCCTTCGGAATTCATTATGCTGATATTTACTTTATCTGCTACGGGTAAATCAAAACCAACATTTACTTTCCCTTTGCCAGGGTTGGGGTAAATGCCGGCAATTCTTTGTGTTTCGTTTTCAATATTTGTTGCAACAGGCAAAGGCCTTGCCGCAGTGCAGTTGCCTGCCACAGGGCTGTTGCCTGTTATTTCAATCCAGTCAATATCTGCAGTGGCGTTGCTGGCAATGCTTTCCAGGCGGATATCATTGTTGCCGGCATTCAGGGTAACGTTCACAACCGTATTTAAGAAGATTGAGCTACCGCTTGTTTTTGGGAATGGCAATGCAGCATTAACTACAACGCCATTCAGGATAAACTTCATGCTGTAGGTGTTGCTGGTGCTGCTGTTTGCGTAGCGCCAGTTTAATGTATATGTTCCTGAAGATGGAACGTTGACTCTCCAGTTAACGCCTTTGCCTGCTGTATTAGTCAGGTTAATAACCTTGGCATTGTTAGCACCGCTATTGCTGCTTACAGCCCCTTCAATCAAACAAAGCCCTGTAGCTGCTGTTGCATTGTCTTCTATTCTTATAGTAGCAGTGCCGCCGCCAGACAATTGGAAGTTGGCAGTAACAGATTTATTAGCGTTCATTGTTACAGTCGTGGTTGCATTAGTGCCGCTTGCATCGCCGCTCCAGTTTACAAATGCATAGCCTGCTGCCGGGGTAGCGGTAACTGTTGCTGTTGCGCCAGAAGCGTAGGTGCCTGCACCGCTTATGGTACCGCCAGCTGAAAGGTTTGCAGTGGTGGTTAATGTATAGGTTGTTGGAGGTATTACAGTAAAGTTTGCTGTAACAGATTTGTTGGCATTCATAGTAACTGTTGCAGTAGCGTTCGTGCCGCTTGCATCGCCGCTCCATCCTGTAAAAGTATAACCAGCCGAAGGCGTTGCAGTAACTGTTACAACTGTTCCTGAAGCATAAGTACCTGCGCCACTAACCGAACCACCTACAGTTGGGCTTGCGGTTGTTGTCAACGTATAATTAGTGGCTGTTGCTGTAAAGTTTGCTGTAACCGATTTATTGGCTCCCATAGTTACAGTGGTTGTTGCATTGGTGCCGCTTGCATCTCCGCTCCAGCTTGTGAAAGTATACCCTGCCGCTGGTGTGGCTGTAACTGTTACAACTGTGCCAGAAGCATAAGAGCCTGCTCCGCTTACAGTTCCACCCGCCGAAGGGTTAGCTGCGGTAGCAAGTGTGTAATTAACAGCTTGGTTTATGTCCCCTGTCAAAATATCGCTTCTGTATTTTTTGAAATTATTTTGTGTGAGGTCTTTGGCCTCAACGGCATCATTGTAAAATACAACAGAACCATTGTCGCTAATAGTTTGCAGTTTAGTAAGCGATAATGCGCCGCTTTCATTTACGCCCATTACCGATTCAATGTTCAATCCTGTTGTTGTAAAGCTGCTTAATGCCACTGGTGCATCAACGGCATTGCCGGACCATTTGAATAAAGCACTGTTTTGTGTGTCATCACTGCTGCCTGCGGCAATGATGTAAGTGCCGTTCGATAAGCGTACTATATCCCTTATGCCTCTTGTGCCAAGGCTTAATTCAATTGGGGAGCCAAAGGTTGGGTTGCCTGAGGGCGAACCGTTGTTGAACCATGTTTCAAAATTCAATACAGGCACAATTACTGCTTTTGTTCGGTTGCCTGTAGGTACTAGCGGTGCCCGTAAGCCGATATACAAAGTTGTATTATCCGGGCCGAATGCCATGCCTTCCACATTAAAGCCATCAATTGTTTTTGAATCTTTCCCTGCTGCTGCGCTGGTTGTAAAGTTGTAGCCATTGGCATCGCCCCAGGCAATAATTTTTTCCCTTAGTGTTGCGTAATAACCTACTACAGAAAAGGATGTTGCTGCGCCTGTTCCGCTTACAGCAGTTGCAAATATGCGGTTGCGGTTTGGCTTGCTGTTGAAGTTGGGCGATTTGCCATTGCCCATAGAACCAATCCAGTAAACACGGCCGCTTACTGTTGTGCTCCGCACGCCGCCTTCCAAATCTGTTTCTTCTGAAGTGCCATCAGGCAGGCTAAGGCTTCCTGAATAGTTATATGATTTTAATGGCAAGCCAGATTCTTTTCTTGAATGGACATACAAATTATTCAATTCATCATCTGCCACTACAAAGTAATCATCATCTAAAGCAATAGCAGCAGAGCCATCAGATATGCCGGTGTTCCAGCTGGTTTGCGCTGGCACTGAGGCAGCAGCAGAAGCCGCATAATTAATTACCAGTGTTTTTGTATTTGGGCCTTTGGTAAGTGTTAGTGTAATATTGGCATAGCCGATACCACTGGGAGTAATCTTTATTGTTGCCTGCCCGTCAGCCTTGGTAATGGCCACATTTGCATTTGTAACAACACTGGTATTGCTGCTGCTTGCTGTCAAAGTATAATTTGCGGCAACAATGGAAGCGCTATTGTATTTTGCATCAACCACAATGCCTTTTGTTCTTGCAGGGTCTGTTGGGTCGCTTATTGCACCGCTAACATAAGGCGGGTTTACAAGTGCTGTGGTTGCTGTTGTATTAAATGCCAGCGATAAAAGGTTAGCTTCGGCAGCAAAATTGGCTGTAACAGATTTGTTGGAATTCATTGTTACAGTAGTGCTTGGGGCAGTGCCGCTTGCATCGCCGCTCCAACTGCTGAACGTATAGCCGTTCGCTGCAGTTGCAGCCACAGTGGCTGTTGCACCGGAATTATAAGTGCCTGCACCGCTAACAGTGCCGCCTGCTGCAGGCGAAGCGGCAGTTGTAAGTGTATAAGCCGCCACACGACGGAGGGCTGGCTAATGTTGGCCCGGCTGCGCCCATCACTAATGTTTTTATATTGGCAGAAGGCGTGATTGTTAATAAATATGGCGGTGTAAAAGATGTACCGCTGCCGGCTGTATTACCCGTAACAGAAACAAATGTGTTGTTCCTCATTGTTACTCCGGTAAAATTATTTTCATATAAATCAATGGGTGTTTTCACGCCATCATAATAATTGCCTTCAATTAATAAGTCTGCTTCTTTTGCTGCACGTGTACAGTGGTTATTGCCAGTGCAGCTGAAATAATTATTTACAATATGCACCTGGCCAAACCGTAGCCTTGGCATTCTTTCTTTGCAACCGGCGCCCCACCAGTTGTACATCATGGTAACTTTCAGTTTGCCCCTGTCTGATGTTTTACTGTCGGAGTTGCCAATCAAATTACAGAACTGATGATTGGACGAAGCGGAAGTGTAATAAAATTTGCACCAGGTAACGGCAATATAATTAGCGCCGTTTGTTATGTCAAGGTTGCCATCCTGCCCATCATAAATATTACAGTGGTCAATCCATACATTAGTGGTGGAAGATCCATCAATAGTAATACAATCAACCCCGTCCACATCCACTGCGCCAGGGCCTTGTATTATCATGTTCCGTATAATGACGTTTTTGGCTTTTACATCAAATCCGCCAATAAGTTTGGCGCCAGGCAAGCCGATAATAGTTTTATTAGCAGCCACATTCACCCTTGTGCCCACGCCGCTGCCCATAGTGCCAGAAACATAAATTACTTTGGCGCCAGTCGAACTGGCCTGCGATTGCAAAGCACTCAGTGTTGTAACTGTTACTGGAGTGGCAGCGCCGCCGCCTGTGGTGCCACCGTTTTGGGTAGCCCATCCAATAGGGGCGCATTGGTCTTGGGAAAAAGAAAAATGAGAGGCAAAGAGGCATGCAAATGCCAGGGTAAGCAACCGTTTCAGCATGTGTTCTATTTTAAAGATGAACTATTACTTTTCACAGGGCAACCCGGAAACAACATTGTGTCTAAGTGGTTAAGAGAGGCAAGCAATTCTTTAAAAAAATATCAAACCAGGTTGATATTAAAAATTAAATGGGCCGGCGGCCAAGTCAATTATGGTTTCAAAAACCAGCGGAAAGCTTTTTTTACTTTTAAGATCATTTTTTTGTGTTTTTAATTTGGAGGAAACAGTGTTTTTTACCGGCTCTTTGCAATCAGTTTTGGATATTGGATGAACCTGTAAAAAGAGTAGGCAAAACTATACCAGAGTTGCAACAAGTT
>CAYRRL010000035.1:0-12630 GCA_964426665.1 uncultured Ferruginibacter sp.
AATTGCAACGCATGCGCAGGCAACTGCTGTTGCAAAAACGGTTGATGCAACTTTATTAAAAGATGGGGGCATTGTAACAACAACAAACAACACCGGGCAGCAATGGGATGCACCGAATGGATGGGCGCCATTGCAATGGGTTTCCACAGTTGGGTTTAAAAACTATAGCAATAACAAATTGGCAAAAACTATTTCGAAGCGCTGGGTTGCGCTGGTAGAAAAAGTGTATGCAAACACCGGCAAGCTGATGGAGAAATACAATGTAGAAGATATAAACAAAGAAGCTGGCGGCGGCGAATACCCGGCACAAGATGGTTTTGGCTGGACGAACGGGGTGTATTTGGGGCTGAAGAAGATGTATGGCGTGCAATAAAGGAATGTTGAAAAAAGTTGCATATGACAAGTGAGCCGATAGCTATCGGCTGGCACCATAATGCCTCCATGAAATACAAATGCCCATGCAATAAAAAAAATTATATTTGCCCATACCAAAACTAAACATCCATATTCTTGCCGATGCAGAAAAGCACTCTAAAAAAAATGTCCCAAACGCTGGGGCTTAGCATTTCCACTGTTTCCCGTGCTTTGAAAGACCATCCTGATATTTCAGAAGCCACACGTAAAAAAGTAAAAGACCTGGCTGCTGCCATGGAGTACGAACCCAACAATTATGCAGTGCAATTGCGTACAAGGAAAAGCAATGTGATTGGCGTGCTGATACCCACTATCAATAATTTTTTCTACGACTCGTTTATTAGCGCTGTGGAAGAAGAAGCAAGGAAACACGGCTACTCGTTGCTGATAATGCAAAGTGGCGACACGGTGGCCAATGAAACAGCCTGCCTGCAATATTTGCGGCAGCATAATGTGATGGCTTTGTTTGCAGCCCTGTCAGTAGAAACAGAAGACACGGCACCTTTTAAAAAAATGGAAGAACTTGAAATACCCGTGGTATTTGTGGACAGAGTGCCCGAAGAAAAAGGTTTTTATACCGTGTGCCTTGCAGACGAAGCGGCGGCAAGGATAGCCGCCGAGGCAATAATAGAAAAGAAGAAAAAAAATGTGCTGGCATTGTTCGGCCATCCGCATTTGAGCATTTCAAAAATAAGGCGTGAAACTTTTGAAATTACCTTTAAAGCAAAAGCGCCTAAAACAAAACTCAGGATTGAGGCTACAGAAAACCCCGGCCCTTCTAAAGAGGCGGCTTTGGCGGCGCTTACTTCTTCAAAGCCGCCAGATACTATATTTTGCATGGGTGACTTGATTTTAATTGGCGTGATGAAGGCGGTGCATGAATTAAAATTGAATGTGCCAAAAGATGTTTCAGTTATCAGTATCAGCAATGGTTTTATTCCAACCCTGTTTAACCCCGAAGTAACATATGTGGAAACAAGCGGTAACAAGCTTGGCAAGCTGGCCTTTGTACAAATGCTGGCAAGGCTGCGTTCAGAAAACGTTCCCGAAAACGTTATAGTGGAATCGCTTTTTGTCAAGGGCAGTTCTTTATAAGCAATAGCTTGTTTTTTAAAAAGCATACAGGTATATTTGGTAATCACATTTATACGCTTGCTATGCCAGACTTCAGGATTAAACTTTCCCTGTTTTTAAATTATTTTGTTTTTGCAATATTGCTTAACAGTTCTGGCGTGGCAATAGCACAGGTTCAGGATAGCTTTGGCGTAAAGGAAGATGCGGCAGCCTGGATTGACCCATGCAAGGACATAAGCATTGCAATTGCTTCTTTCCTTTTGTCTTCTTACATCACAAGGTTTGGTTATAAGCGGGCAATGCTGGTTGCTTTGGGTATTGTAACTGGCGCTTGCCTTATTATACCGGCTGCGCCTTCCTTTGTTGCAATTAAATTATTGTTTGTAGCTGTCGGCACCTGCTTTGCTTTAATTAAGATGAGTGTGTACAGCACTATTGGCATCATTACAAAAGATTCCAATGAGCACATCAGCCTGATGAGTTTTATAGAATCTTTTTTTATGGTGGGCAACCTGTCGCTTTATTTCATCTTTAGTTTTTTTATTGACAGCAACAACCCAGGCTCAACAAGCTGGATGAATACTTACTATTTGTTGGGTGGATTGTCGCTGCTGGCATTTATTTTGTTGTTTTCCGCCAGGCTTGATGAATCGGAAGCAAAGGGGGATATGCAAAAACCTGCTTCTTCAGAATTTATTGATATGTTTAAACTGCTGGCAACGCCAGTTGTGCTGTCGTTTATTGGCGCAGCATTCTTTTATGTGCTGATTGAGCAAAGCATCCAGAATTTTCTCCCAACCTTTAATAAAAAAGTGTTGATGCTGCCTGCTGCATTAAGTATTCAAATGAGCAGCATATTGGGTTTTTCAACAGCTTTGGGCCGTTTCCTTGCAGGCATAATCCTAAAAAAAATTAATTGGTTTTATGTTTTAACAGTGTGCTTGCTGCTCGCTGTATTATTGATTTTTATAGCCATGCCGTTGGCAAAAAATATTAACCCTGGCAATATTCATGGCTGGGGCGATGCGCCTTTGGCCGCTTACATTTTCCCTCTTATCGGCTTAGTGCTTGCCCCAATTTACCCGGCCATTAATTCAAGTATTTTAAGTTCGCTGCCAAAATCAAAACATGGGCTGATGTCTGGGTTGATTATTATGTTTTCTGCATTAGGGGGCACAACCGGCTCGCTGATTACCGGCTATATTTTTCATGCTTTTGACGGTGCAACTGCTTTTTATTTCACCATCATTCCAATTGCTATTTTAATTATGCTGCTTTTTTTGTTCAAAAGGCTTCAAAAAAAGGGCAATGGCGATAATGGAATCATTGTTTCGCCAATTGGCGGCGGCCACTAACATATTTTATGGCAAAAAAAGAAATATTCGAACTGGGCACATTGTTCAACGATGCACAAATGCTGCAAATATTTGCAGACGGGAAAACTTTTGTTGATTGTGTGCCAAAAGAAGATACCAACAACATACTTGAAAAGTATTTGCAACAAAAGGATAAAGCAGGCTTTGATTTGAAAACATTTGTGCTGGCGCATTTTGATTTGCCAAAAGTGTTTGCCGTGGATTTTGCAACTGATACAAATAAAACTGCCACACAGCACATCAACCAGCTTTGGGCTGTGCTTACCCGTGAGCCGGATGAAAAGAAAGGCTCCCTTATCCCTTTGCCGTATTCATACATTGTGCCCGGCGGCAGGTTTGGCGAAGTGTATTATTGGGACAGCTATTTCACCATGCTTGGCTTAAAAGAAAGCGGCCAATTTATGCTGATTGAAAACATGGTTAATAATTTTTCCCGCCTCATCAGCACAATTGGGTTTATTCCTAATGGCAACCGTACTTATTATTTGGGCAGGAGCCAGCCACCGTTTTATTCATTGATGGTGCAATTAGTTGTTTCATTCAGGGGGAAAGAATCATTGCCTCAATACCTTCCTTCACTTGAAAAGGAATATAATTACTGGATGAAAGGCGCAGGCGCTTTAACAGAAAGAACCGCTTCGCTGCATGCAGTAAAAATGGCGGATGGCGAAATATTGAACCGCTATTGCGATGAGTTTGCAACAGCAAGGCCTGAATCTTATAAAGAAGATATTGAGCTTACGCATCAATCGAAACAAGCACCTGAGGAATTATATAAACACCTCAGGGCAGGTGCAGAAAGCGGATGGGATTACAGCAGCCGCTGGTTTAAAGACGGCAAATCATTTTCAACCATACATACTGCCGATATTGTGCCGGTTGATTTGAATTGTTTGCTGCGTAACCTGGAACTTACTATTGCAGAAGCATACGATTTGAAGGGCGGCACACATAATTCCCAGCATTATAAATTGCTTGCTGAAAAAAGAAAGCAGGCAATTCAAAAATATTGCTGGAACGAGCATGAGGGTTTTTATTTTGATTATGATTTTGTGGCAGCGGAGCAAAAGAATGAATATACTTTGGCTGGAATTGTACCGCTATATTTTAAAATTGCCACACAGCAGCAAGCGGATTTATGTGCAGAAATTATCCAGGCAAAATTCCTAAAGCCGGGTGGCGTTGTTACAACAGTGAAACAAACGGGGCAGCAATGGGATGCTCCTAATGGCTGGGCACCATTGCAATGGATATCAATTATAGGCCTTGAAAACTATGGCCATAAATCTATGGCAAAAAATATTGCCGGACGCTGGCTGGCATTAAATGACAAAGTATTTGCAGCAACAGGCAAGATGATGGAGAAATACAATGTAGAAGATTTGTCTCAATTAGCAGGCGGCGGAGAGTACCCATCGCAGGATGGTTTTGGCTGGACGAATGGTGTTTATTTGGCTTTAAAGAAATTGTATGGCTAAACTGCTAAATAGTAAAGTTGTTGAAAAGAGCTTTTGACTATGATATTCAATAGTAATTAAACAATACGGCAATAATTTATCTTTTCGGCGTAAGCTTATCATCCAGCACTGCTTTATTAAACTGTTGTATCAGTGCTTTTATCCTTGTTTCCAATGTATCTTTTACGGGTTTGTACATTACATTATTAAGCAAGTCATTTCTTTGCATGCTGTCTTTTTTATACTCGTATAAATAAATAGAAGCGTCATTGTTTTTATCGAAACCCAACACAAAATCATTGTTTAAAACCTGCAGTACGCCATTCTGGTACAAATGGTTGAAAGCATACCGTGGCGCTGATGCATCAAATAAATTTTTGCCAAACGAAGTAAACTCATTTTTAAAACCAAGTATATTGTACAATGTTGGCAGCAAATCTGTTTGCCCTCCCAAAGTATTCAGTTGCTGCCCTTGTGGGTTTGACGGTTCATAAATAAACATAGGTATTTCATAGGACCCAATGATGTTCTCTTCCATATCGTCCCTTTCCAAAAACCAGTGGTCGGCGCAAAACAAAAAAACAGTATTGTTATACCACGGGGCTGTTTTTATTTTCTCAAACATTTGAGCAAACGACTGGTCAACATACGTGATGCTTTGCTGCGAAAGCAATTGCCCGGGCACTGCGTTATTTTTTAAAAAATCTCCCGGCAGTTTGTACGGCCAATGTGACGACACATTAAATTCAATCGCTAAAAATGGCGTATCAATTTTATTTAGCTGCCCGCCCATGTATTGCAGCCAAGGGCCGTCATACAGGCCAAGGCTGCCGTCGTATAATTTTTTATCATCGTAGCTGTCGCGGCAATAGTAATTTTCCACGCCCAGCATATTCATTGCTTTTCTAAAACCAAAATGGTCATACTCGGTGCCGTAAAAAAAGTTTGTGCTGTAACCATTTTCCTTAAAGATGTGCCCAATGCCTTTTTTAAAGGAACTTGTATAATAACTTTGGTAAAACGGCTCGTCGGTAAAAGGCGGCAGGCTGCCCAATATGCTCATCAATCCTTTGTTGGATGAACGTTCCTGCGAAAATATATTATTGAAGTAAGCACTGTGTGAAATAATAGAATCAAAAAATGGCGTGTGCGCCTTAAAGCCAGAGCCAGGCGTTAAATACCTTCTTGAGAAACTTTCGAGTATAAAAATGACAACATTCTTTTTTCTTAGTTTAACTGTGTCAGGCACTTTTTGTATAACAGGGAATATAGCCGCAGCTTTTTCATCGGGCATATAGTATTTGTACTCCAGTTGGCTTTGCCTGCGGAGCACCGAATACAAAAAAGTAAAAGGCGAGTTTTGTGCAAACGGAAGCAGTTTTGCTTCCATGCTTACCAGCGGGCTGTTTACGCTTATCATCCTGTTTACAGGCACAGTAAAACATTGGTAACTGAGAAAAAGCAACACAAAATTGAATGGCAGCCCTGCCCAATTGATTTTTGTTTGCCTTGCCGGTTGTTGCTTAAAAAAGGAAGCAACTGTTTTATACAATAAAAAACAAACAAGGACAAAAAATATAAACAATGGCCAATAGCTGCTGAATATGCCCGGCATCGATTGCAGCGAATCGTCGAATACATACAACAAGTCAATAGTGCTGCGGCGTGAAATAAAATGAAAATAGCCAGTGTCTAAAATATTCAGGGCAAGGCACAATGAGTTGCATGCCAGGAAGCAGGCAATTAAAAATACTTTGAGCCATTTTTTTTGGCAATACACATACAAAAAAAAATAAAGCAGGAGGAAAACGAGGTTTGATAAAAGAATAATTACAAAATCCATCCTTAGCCCCCAGCCAAATACCGCACTAAGTTTTTTGATTGATAAAACCCCAAAATCGTTTTTATAATAAAAAATAAACACCAGCCTCGAAAGCATATACAGGGCAAGCGCCTGCAGCAGCAGAACCACAGCCTTTTGGGTTGAAGTGTTGATAAGCTTTCCTTTCATTTTTGCAGTTAAAAGTGGAATGTTGTGTTTTAAATAACACAACAAGATAAACCTCATTTTTTAACCAGAAAGTTTACTTTAGCAAATAGTAAAAAAATTAAATGGCCAGCGCCCCTGAAAATACACAGCCAAACCACCTGTTGCAAAACAGGATAAATATTCTGGATGGTTTCAGGGGTGTTGCTGTTATATTGGTCCTGTTGTATCATTATCTGCCTTTTTTTTCATTTGGCTGGGTGGGCGTGGATTTGTTTTTTGTTTTGTCCGGTTTTCTAATTACCGGTAAATTGATTGAGTCGCTTGGCAGCAAAAAATATTTTCTTTCGTTTTATTGCAAAAGGCTATTGCGTATTGTGCCGCTGTATTATTTAATATTATTGTTGTTTTTTGTTTTGTTGCCGGCAGCCCTGCCATCTTTTGTTTCTGGTTCAGTTAATCAACTATTCAGCCAGCAATGGCACTACTGGTTTTTTACAGTAAATATTCACGATGCTTTTAATGGTTGGCCTGATAATGTTACATTGGTGCCGCTGTGGTCGCTGGCCTGCGAAATGCAGTTCTATTTGTTTTGGCCTTTTGTTGTATTGTTGTTTTACAGGCCATCAAACAATAAATTTATAACTGTGCTTATTGTATTTATTGCAGCAGCTATTTTGTTCCGTTTGTTTGGGAATGCCGGCCATTATTTTTCTTCTGCTTTTAGTTATGTATTGCTTCCTGCCCGCCTTGATGCTTTTTCTATCGGCGCTATGCTTTACATTTTTGTAAATGATGAAAGGTTTGCCCGGTTGCTTAAAACCGGGTGGAAAATTTCAGTTGTATGTTTAGCGCTGATACTTGTTGTTGTTTTTTGCCAGGGCGGCAGCTGGCATTTGGATGATATGCTGGCAAGCCAGGCTGGCTATACATTGAATGCTTTGTTTTGGGGCGGGCTGATGGGTTCTGCCATACAGGGCAATAATGGTTTCAGAAGATTTTTTTCAAACGGCTGGCTTATGAATGCCGGTAAATATTCTTATGCTATATACATATTGCATGTGCCCGTAAAAGTAGTTCTCTTAAAATTTTCAGGCGGGCCATCAACTGCTTCCGGTTCATATTATTTGATAATACTGGTTGCTGCAGTTGCCACTATTTTGTTTTCAATAATTAGTTTTCATTTAATTGAAAAAAGGTTTTTACGGCTTAAAACTCATGTTTAAATTTCCCTTAGTAAATTTTCATAGTCTTCCACTGTGTCAATATCAATAGCGCCTTTGGGAAAATTGATGGCAGACATATTGTTTGCGTGCCCCTGTATTATTTTTTTAGCGCCATATGGGCCGCCCAACTGTTTCAGTTGTTCAAAATATTTTTTGCTGAATAATACTGGCGTGCCCTGCGTATTATTATAAGTTGATGCTATAATCCCTTTCCCTGTTTTTTGCTTTGCGGCAACCAGTTCATTTAATAGCGACGAAGAAATATACGGCTGGTCGCATACTGCAATGATGATGCTTTCTGTTGATGGGTATTGCTGGATGGTATATGCAGTGCCTGTTTGTATGGAGGAAGACATGCCTTCTTCCCAATTTTTATTTTCAACAAAATTAATTTGCTGCGGCAGCAATATTCCCTTCAAATGTTGATGGCAACAACCTGTTACAACCACCAATCCATTTGCATTTGAATTTTTTATTTCGTCAATAGCATGTTGCAAAAAAGTTTTTCCATTGAAGGGCAGGAGCATCTTTGGGCTCCCCATCCTTGATGAGCTGCCTGCGGCTAACAATAAACAAACAGTCATTGTTCGGTATGGTTTGCAAGGGTGAAATGATGCTCGTGGATAAAACCATCCTTATCCCTGAGCGTGGCAGCACTCTTATTGGCAAGCACGGCTTTTATTTCAGCCACAATAGAGAGGGCAATTTCTTCTGCGGTTTCAGCGCCAATATCAAGCCCGACAGGGCCGTAAATTTTTTCTGTGTTGTTTAAGTCAATTCCCTGTTGCTGCAATTCCCCCAGCATTTTTTCCAATTTTTTCTTAGGCCCCAATACGCCAATATAGTTGCAGGGGGCATTCATTAGTTCTTTCAGCATTGCCAAATCGTAATTATAATTATGGCTCATCAATACAAAAACTGCCTGTTCAGCAATGGCAATTTGGTTTATGGCATCGGCGGGCTTTCCCACAATTATTTTTTTTGCTGAGGGAAAACGGTTTGCATTGGCATGTGTTTTTCTGCCGTCAATTATTGTTGTATGCCAGCCAAGTATGCCAGCCATTTGCATTAATGGAAAAATGTCGTTGCCTGCCCCTGCAATGATTAATTCAACCGGTGGTTTTACCAGTTCAATAAAAGCCGACGTGTGCCTGCCGTTTTGCAAAGCATATTGTTTTATTACAGGCGTTTTGTTTTTAAAAACTGCTGCTATATCGTTTTTTAAATCATTTTGCAATTCGGCAAGCATTCCATTTTCATAATAACCCTGTTCTGTTGCCAGCAGGCAGGTGCCATGTTGCGTTTCGGTATTGTCGAGGGAAAACAATGTGGCGATAACGGCATTGGTTGTAATAGCTGATGCTTTTTCCAGCAAAGCAACAGGGTTGTTTTCATCCGAAACATCGATTGGTTCAAATAAAATATGAACAATGCCATTGCACCCTAATTGAATGCCAATGGTATTATCATCGTCCATACTATCGTAGGCAACAAGTTTGTTTTTTTGCTGGTTGATGGCAAGCAAAGCTTTTCTCAGCGCATCTCCTTCTAAGCAGCCGCCGCTGATGGCGCCGGTGAGTTCGCCGTCTTCTGTTACCAGCATCCTGGCGCCGGGCCTTCTGTAAGACGAGCCTTCCACATGCACCACGGTGGCGAGTGCAGTTTTTTTGTTTTGCTGCTGTGCTTTCTTATAGGCAAGTATAATATCTTCGGTTTCTTTCATTTTTTTGCCACAGATTGAAAGTTATAAAATTCTTTTTGATGTAGTATTTGTTGTTAATGAAGAATTTTCTAAGCCTTCAATTAAAATGATGCCTGGTTTTTTGCCTTTTTCAAAACTGCCAAGCTTGTTTTGCATTTGCAGGGCTTTAGCCCCGTTGATGGTTGCCCACCCCAGCAACGTTGTTGTTGATAGTGATGGAAAACGCTTTTGAAGTGTTTTCATCTCTTCCAAAATACTTAACTGGTTATTTGAAGCAAGGCTGTCGGTGCCAAGCACAATGTTGCAGTTTTCTTTTATAAACAAATTTACATCAGGCAGTGTATTGGCGATGTAAAGATTGGCATTGGGGCAAAGGCAGTAGAAAACAAATGGCTGATGCAAGCTGGCTGATGTATGATTTTTTTCAAATGCAATATCGTTTTCGCTTGTGTGCACATTATGAACAAGGATAAGAGATTCCTGGTTTTTTAAATAAGGCAAATATGTTTGCAAGCTTGTTTTGCCAGGTGGCCTGAAAAATGAAATATCAATACCCAGTTTTTCAAACAGGCGTAAAAAACCGCCTTCCCCTTTTTCAAAAAAATCATTTTCGGCTGCTGTTTCCTGGTTGTGAATGGTAAGCACTTTGTTGTTTGGGAAGGAGGCAATCATGCTGAATAATTCTGTTGAAACAGAATAAGGCGCATGCGGCACAATAGAATTGCTTGGAAAAACCTTTTTGTATTCGTTGAAAAAATCAAGGCTGCGTTGAAAGCGGGGAGCTGCAACAGAAGGAGGGAAGCCGCTGGCTTCAATAAAATTGTGATAATGGATTTTGCTTTTTTGCTTTTGCGGAATGGTTAAAGCATTGTTGCAAATGTCGCCAACAGCCACGATGCCGCTTTCATGCATTTCATTGTCGGCTTTTTCAATAGCAGCCAAAATTTCCTCTTCTGTAAAATGCCTTTCGCTGATGATTTTAAAAACAAAATCGACCAGGCCAGTATGCTCAGGGATATGGCCCTGCATGTGGCTTAACTCTAAATGGCAATGGGCATTGACAAAACCCGGGCAAAGAATGCCATCGAAACATTCTGCATCCCCGCCTGTTTCTTCTTTAGCAACGATATCAATTATTTTCCCTGACTCATCTGTAACTAATACTTTATTGTTTCCCAGCATTCCCTGCCCGGTAAAAATGTTGCCTGCGCTGAATTTTCTGTACAAAATGATTGGTTGAGATGATGTAAATTTGCCGCCGCTTTAAATATGGATTGGCGCCTGCGTAAAGGTATGCAGCACAAGTGAGTGACACAACGATGTTGCCACATAATCTGCCGCTGGTTCCCAAAATAAAAATATGTTAGATAAACTTGATGCGATAAAAGGCCGTTTTGATAATCTTGGCGTGGCGCTTACCAACCCGGAAATTGTGGCTGACAATAAAAAGTTTGCAGCTATAAGCAAAGAATACCGCAGCCTGGAGAAAATTGTGCAGGGAAGGGAAGCGTATGTAAAGCTGCTGGATGATATTGAATTTAATAAAGAAGTGCTTAACAGCGATGATGCAGAGATGAGGGAAATGGCAAAGCTGGAACTGCCAGGGCTGGAAGAAAAAAAAGAAGAGCTGGAAAAATACCTGAGGAACCTGCTGATACCCAAAGACCCGTTTGATGAGAAAAATGCCATTCTGGAAATCCGTGCAGGAACGGGCGGCGATGAAGCTTCTTTATTTGCGGGCGATTTATTGAGAATGTATTTGAAGTATTGCGAAAAGCGTGGCTGGAAAACTGCCTTGCTGAGCGAAAGCGAGGGCACAGTAGGCGGGTACAAAGAAGTGCAGGTGGAAGTTGTTGGCGATGATGTGTACGGCACCTTAAAATTTGAAAGCGGTGTTCACCGTGTGCAGCGGGTGCCAGATACAGAAGCCAGCGGCCGTGTGCACACAAGCGCCGCCACAGTGGCTGTAATGCCGGAGGCGGAGGAAGTAGATTTTGAATTGAAAGAAAGCGATGTGAAGATGGAAACTGCCCGTAGCGGAGGCGCCGGCGGCCAGAACGTGAACAAAGTGGAAACAAAAGTTTTTCTTACCCATAAACCAACAGGTATTGTAGTGGTGTGCCAAACAGAGCGCACCCAGCTTGGCAACAAGCTTAAAGCAATGGAAATGCTGCGTACAAAATTGTATGACGAAGAAGTGCGCAAGGCGGAAGAAGAAATTTCTAAGAGAAGAAAAAGCCTTGTAAGCACAGGCGACAGGAGCGCCAAGATAAGGACTTACAATTTCCCACAGGGCCGTGTTACCGATCACAGGATTGGGCTTACTGTTTACAACCTCAGCGATGTATTAAATGGCGAAGTGCAGGAGTTTATTGAAGCGCTGCAGTTTGCAGAAAATGCAGAGAAGCTGGCTACACAGAATTGATCACAGGTTTTTTGCCACAGATTACACGGGGTTACACAGAAAAAATTAGCCACAGATTGCACGAATTGATATCCTGGCATTTACGGCAATCTGTGTTTATTTGTGTAACCTGAGCTGTTTTTATCCCTCATCCGTAACTTATGCAACGCATAATAAATTCTTACAGTCAAATACTATGAATTATGCAAAGAACTTTTTAACTTAACTGACTAAACAAATTTATTATGCTAGAGAACCTTTTCAACCTTGTGAAAGAACAAGGTTTCGATTCAGTAATCAACAACCCTGAAGTGCCAAACGAGCAAAATGATGCAGTGCTTGCTTCTGCAACTGATTCTGTGGCCGGCGGGCTTCAAAGTGCTTTAGCAGGCGGGGGCTTGCAAAGCGTATTGTCGTTGTTTGGCGGTGGCGCAAACAACAACGGTGGCGGTATTGGTAGCTTGATGAACAACCCAATTGTGCAATCAATCATTGGCAATTTCACTAACAAGCTTACAAACGACCATGGAATTAGCAGTAATCAGGCCAGTGGAATAGCAGGCAACCTGATACCAAGCGTTATCAGCAGCCTTATTGGAAAAACGGCCAACCCTAACGACAGCAGTTTTGACATGAACAGCATTATTGGTTCGCTTACTGGCGGCGGCGCACAGGCAGGCGGCAACGGTTTTGATTTTAATGGCATCCTCAACAAATTCACAGGCGGCGGCGGCTTAGACAGTGATGGTGATGGCCAGGTTGAACTGAGCGATATTGTAAGCAAGGTTACCGGCGGCGCACAGCAGGCGCAATCTGGAGGCGGTGGCGGGCTGATGGATATGATAAAGGGTTTTATGAAATGATGAATGATGGCAAACAACAAGCTCTTTTAAATTATTGTTAAAGCAACTTATTACCGAAGCTTACACTGCTTTGTGGTTAAACGATTGGTATAACTTTGTGTCATAAAAATGAACGGAAATAAAAAAA
>CAYRRL010000036.1:0-1944 GCA_964426665.1 uncultured Ferruginibacter sp.
GTTGCTATGATTGAACCTTCCGCTTTCAAAACAAGCATTATGGATAACTCTGCTTCCGCTTTAAATAAAATTGAAGACTACAACTCGTTAAGAGGTAAGATTGAAAAGTTCACCAAAGAATTGGTGAATAGCGCTGAAGACCCAATCATTGTTGCTGAAAAAGTGGTAAAAGTAGTTGAGGCTGACAAGCCAAAATTCAGAAACACTGTTGGTAAAGGCACATCTGCTTTAATTAACCTGCAACACTTTGCCTATGGCATTTTAGAAAAAAATGTACTAAAGCAACTAAACAAAAAATAAAATGAAAAATATATTTCTGCTGGCAATTTTAATGCTAATAACAATGACAACGATTAAAGCACAAAGCAATAATGCTGTTACTGAAAATTACACATACGCTACCGTTCCTACACAGTTTGTAGAGGCTAACGGTATAAAATTCGCATACCGTTCTTATGGCAAAAAAGTTGATATACCTGTAATTTATTTTAATCACCTGACGGCAAACCTTGATAATTGCGACCCCAGAATAATGGATGCTATAGCAGCACACCGTCAAATTATTTCTTTTGACTACCGTGGTATTGGTGCGACAACAGGCAGGCAGGGCGAAAGCATTGCAGATATGGCAAAAGACGGCATTGCATTCATTCATGCTTTGGGTTACAATCAGGTTGATATTGTAGCATTCTCAATGGGTGGTTTTATTACCCAGGAAATACTTTTAGCGGAACCTCAATTAATAAGAAAGGCTGTACTTGCTGGCACCGGGCCAAGAGGTGGTGCAGGCATACCTGCTGTTGTGGGCAGAACTTATAAAGATATTTTCAAAGGAATATTTTCATTCAGGGACCCTAAGTTTTATTTATTCTTTAATCAGGATAAAACCGGAAAGGAGGCAGCAAGAGATTTTCTAAGCAGATTAAGAGAGCGGAAAGAAAACCGCGATAAAAAAGTAAAACTATATGCTTTGAAAAAACAATTGAAAGCCATTAAAGATTGGGGCAATGAAAAGCCTATGGATTTAAGTGTTTTCAATTTGCCTGTATTTATTGCCAATGGAGATAATGACAGAATGGTGCCTTCCCCCTTATCAAATGATATGGCAAAGCGATTTCCTAACGCCCAAATAAAAATTTACCCTAACGCTGGCCATGGTGGAATTTTTCAATACCACGAAGAATTTATACCACATGCCATTGAATTCTTAAATAAGTAAAATAGAATACAAAGAAATAAAATGAAAGCATTCATAGTAAAACGCTACGGCAAAAAAGAAAAATTGCATCTGGCAACAATGCCTGAACCTGTTGTAAAGGAAAATGATGTGTTAGTACAGATACATTCATCAGGGGTAAACCTGTTGGATTCATTACTAAGAAATGGCGGCTTCAAAATATTTCTTCCTTACAAACCACCTTTCAAGTTGGGGCACGATGTGGCAGGTGTTGTAACACAAGTTGGTGCAAAAGCAAGCAAGTTTAAAGTTGGTGATGAAGTTTATGCAAGGCCATCTGACTATAAGATGGGAACTTTTGCTGAACAAATCTCTATCAATGAAAAAGAAGTTGCACTGAAACCCAAAAACATTTCCATGGAAGAAGCTGCATCAATTCCTTTGGTTGGTTTAACTTCCTGGCAGGCACTTGTTGAAATTGCAAACCTGAAGAAAGGGCAAAAAGTTTTTATACAGGCAGGTTCAGGCGGTGTCGGGACTTTTGCCATTCAGTTGGCAAAATACTTAGGAGCAACTGTGGCAACAACCACAAGTGGAGGAAACATTGCTTTCGTAAAAAGCTTGGGTGCTGATGTGGTGATTGATTATAAGAATGAGGATTTTGAAACCAAACTAAAGGATTATGATGTGGTGCTGCACAGCAACCGGGATAAAAAAATTCTTGAAAAATCTTTAGTTTAGCGGCTCTTGCGGCGTCGCCGCCGACC
>CAYRRL010000036.1:1954-12604 GCA_964426665.1 uncultured Ferruginibacter sp.
AAAAATCTTTACGCATTTTAAAACCAGGTGGCCAGCTTATAAGCTTAACCGGCCCGCCAACTCCTGAATTTGCAAAGCAACTTGGGTTGGCCTGGCACCTGAAATTTATAACGAAACTTTTAAGCAGTGGTGCAAAAAAATATGCAAAGAAGTTGAATGTCAATTTTACTTTTCTGTTTATGAGAGCAGAAGGAAATCAACTAAGTCAGATTACAAAATTGATAGAAGCAGGAATTATTAAACCTGTTATTGATAAAGTGTTTCCGTTTGAACACACCAACGAAGCAATGGCTTATGTTGAGACAGGCCGTGCAAAAGGGAAGGTGGTTGTCAAAGTAAAATAGTTTTCGCCTTTTGCCGGAAAACGAAACCGCCGAAGGCGGTTTTCTTTTTTTTCTTGGGGTAATGCTGTTGTGTGTTGTTGTTCATCTTTTACGTTTTTAAAGTTAGCAATTCTGTCTACTTTTAAAACGTACTATTTTTAGGGGAGCTTACACGCTCTGTTGTTTTAAAGGGCACTAAAAAGCCCTCCGTTTTTCTTTCAACAGCAGCTTTGCCCGAAACAAAATTTTCTTGCAGCTATTCCAAAAGCAAAGGGCTGCCACCGGCAGCCCTTTATGCAATAAAATATGTTTGCTTAATAATTCCTCACTTTCATTTCCACCCTTCTGTTTTTAGCCCTGCCTGCTGCTGTATTGTTGTCGGCTATGGGGTTTTCATCGCCAAAGCCTATGGCGCTGAGGCGGCTGCCATCAATGCCTTTTTTAATAAGGTAATCTTGCACGGCATTGGCACGGGCTTCGCTTAGCGCCCTGTTTTTGCCTGCATCGCCCTTGTTGTCGGTATAGCCGTTAATGTCAACCTTGTACCCGGGGTTGGCAGTAAGAATAGCAACCACATTGTTTAATGCAGCATTTGATTTTGCCAGCAGTTTGTTGCTGCCGGTGGCAAAGAAAATACTGGCGGCGGCCTTGTTTATTTTTTCTACTGTTTCCTGCGCAATTTCGGGGCAGCCCATATTGCTGGCCACGCCGGCCACATCCCTGCACTTGTCTTCTTCGTCGTTAATGCCGTCTTTATCGGTATCGGGCACAGGGCAGCCCTGATAGCGTGCCAGCCCGGCCAGGTCTTTGCAATTGTCATTCTCGTCGTTAATGCCGTCTTTGTCTGTATCGGGTATGGGGCAGCCATTGTATTTGCTAAGCCCTTTTTCGCCGGGGCATTTGTCTTCTTTGTCGGCAATGCCGTCGCTGTCTGTGTCGGGGCAGCCTTTTAGTGCTGCAATGCCTTTTTCATCCGGGCAGGCATCTGTTTCGTCGTTGATGCCGTCGCCGTCTTTGTCAAGCACTACCGGGGCAGGCGCCACAGTTGGCAATTCGGCCCTGGGCGCCGGTGCATCATCGCCGCCCACATTTTGTGCAAAGCCTATTGAATAAAACAGATTGTTGGCCAATACTTTTTTTGTGAGGGCCATTTTGTATTGCGCCTGCAACAGGAAGTATGTGTTGCTGCTTGCATTAAACTGCAGGCCGCCGCCCATTGGCAGGTAAGCGCCCATGCGGCCGGTGTATATGCCAGCGCCCACGCCTGCTGTTAAAAACGGTGCCCACACATTTTCGTCTTTTAACGGGCGTATGTTTACTGCCGGCTCAAACTCAAGCCCAATTTCTGTAGTGGCAGGTTTGCCCGCAAATTGTGAGCTGTAGTCGTGGAAAATACCATTGAGCCTTGCAGACAAATCAATGAACGGTGTGAGCCCTTTCCAGTAATACAGGGAAGCGCCGGCGCTCATATCTTTAATTTTTAAAGTAGTGGCATTGCTGTTGCTGCCAAAATTTTTTGGGGCATTAAAGTCCGTTAGCGTAAAAGCTATGCCGAACAAAGAAGGTTTTTTTTGCCCCGGCGCAAAGCCGTTTTTTTTATTTTTTTGCGCCAGTGCCACGCTTGCCATTACTGTGCAGCCGAGGAGGATCAATAGTTTTTGTTTCATATTCTTCAGGTTAATGGCGGGTGTTTATTCGGCGCCAATGTTTTGTGCAAAGCCAATGGAGTAAAATAAATTGTTGCCCACCACATTTTTGGTAAGCGCCCATTTGTATTGTGCCTGCAAAATGAAATAGGTGTTGCTGCTGGCATTCAGTTGCAGGCCGCCGCCCAATGGCAGGTAAGCGCCCATGCGGCCGGTGTATATGCCAGCGCCCACGCCTGCTGTTAAAAACGGTGCCCACACATTTTCGTCTTTTAACGGGCGTATGTTTACTGCCGGCTCAAACTCAAGCCCAATTTCTGTAGTGGCAGGTTTGCCCGCAAATTGTGAGCTGTAGTCGTGGAAAATACCATTGAGCCTTGCAGACAAATCAATGAACGGTGTGAGCCCTTTCCAGTAATACAGGGAAGCGCCGGCGCTCATATCTTTAATTTTTAAAGTAGTGGCATTGCTGTTTTTGCCAAAATTTTTTGGGGCATTAAAGTCGGTAAGGGTAAAGGCAATACCAAAAAGGGCAGGCTTTTTTTGCCCCGGGGCAAAGCCATTCTTTTTTGCTTTTTGTGCAAAAGCAGGGGATGCAACCAATGCTATTGCAATAATCAGCGTAAACTTTAGTTTCATAAACAAGTGTTAGTTAGTAATAGGCCGCCGGTTTGCCTGCACTGGCCGGCTAATCGCCAAATGTAAAGATAATTGGCTGTTTGTGCGGCTGCGGCAACAAAAAATATTGAAGGGTGAGGGGGAAGAAAAGACTGGTGCAAATTACGCCTGTTTGCTTTGAGTGCAGAATAGCATTTGCCTTATATTTGCAACGCTAAAATTGGTCCGGTAGCTCAGTTGGATAGAGCATCAGCCTTCTAAGCTGAGGGTCATTGGTTCGAATCCAATCCGGATCACAAAACATAGCCCCGTACAATGGGGCTTTTACATTTGTTTTAATTGCCTGCCTGCTTTCGGCCTGCATCAGGTTTTGTTTTGTGCCTGTTACGAAAAATGCATTTTAAAAACTGTTCCCTGCCCCTCCACTGATTGTACCTGAATAGTGCCTTTGTGCAACATGATTATTTGTTTGCAAAGGCTTAGCCCAATGCCACTGCCTGTTTTTCTGGTGCTGAAAAAAGGGATGAATATTTTTTCCATTACCTCTTCCGGCATCCCCTGGCCATTGTCTGCAACTTTCAGGGTTATTTTTTTGTCGGCAGATTGGCTGGCCGACAAAATAATTTTGGGATGCTCTTTTTCTTTTACGGCTTCCAGTGCATTTACAATAAGGTTGATGAATACCTGCTCCAGCAAACTTATGTCGGCTTCCATCTGCAGCTCCGGGTTGGGCAGTATAATTTCCAGTTCAATTTTCTTTTGCTCAAAGGTGGGCTGCATCAATTGATGCAGATTGGCAAATAATTCCCTTACATAAATCTTTTTCAGGTTAAGGGTGGTAATCTTGTTCAGGTTGCGGTATGTTTCGGCAAATTTTAATAAGCCTTCGCTCCTCCGCCTGATGGTGTCTATGCCTAATTCCAAATCTTCCACAGCATCGCCCTGTATTTGCGGCGCAGCTAAATGCAGGCGGCTTTTTAAAGTTTCGGCTAAGGATGAAATTGGCGCTATAGAATTCATTATCTCATGGGTCATTACACTTAATAATTTCTGCCAGGCTTTCGATTCTGTTTCATCAAGCGCTTCATTTACATTTTGAAAAGCGATGAGCTTGAATTTTTTCCCTTCGGTTTGGAATGCAGTGGCAGAAAGCAGGGCTTTGAATGTGTTTTTTTCAAGGTGCACAGTAATAATCTTTGCATCGCCGGGTTTTAAAAGAGCTATTTCATCAAACAAAACCTTGTCTCTTTTGCTTAAGGATTGCATTTGCTTTAAGTGCGGCAATTCCAGCATCCTCTTTAATGTTTCGTTCATCCAAACCACTTCCCCGCTGTCCATCTCGTAAGAAAGAATGCCCGTATCCACCAGCTCCAGTATTTTTTGCAGGTATTGGTATTGTGTTTCTTTTTCTTTGCTGATAACTTTGAATGTGGTGTTGATTTCATTGAAGCCTTTCCGTAAAGGCTGTATGTCAGCCGAAGCATGCTTCACATCAAAATAGCGGGAGAAATCCCTGTAATGAACTGCTTCAACAAATTCGTTCAATTCATCCTGTGTTTTTTTCTGCGATTTAAAAAATTCATATAACTGGTAGCAGATAACAGGCGCCAGTAAAGCCAGCAGCATGTACCATTGCTTCACAATAAAAAAGGAGGCTGCCGACAAAGCAACAAACAATAAAACAATGCGGAGAATAATCCGGATATAAGAGGTGTTGAGCTTCATTGCAATTATTAAAAGAGAAAAACTAATTTATGCAGCTATATATCGTACTTGCTGAGCCTGCGGTACAAAGCAGTTCTTGTTATGCCCAGTTCCTTTGCAGCTTTGGAAATATTGCCATTGTTTTTTTCAATCACTTTTAGAATGGTATTCTTTTCAACTGTGCTCAAATTTGATTCTGTTTTTTCTTCGCTTTGCGTTGATTCAATGGGGGAGAAAAGAATATCTTTTGCAGAGAGGATGTCGCCCTCGGCCATAATAACAGCCCGTTCAACAGCGTATTGAAGCTCACGTACATTGCCCGGGAAAGGGTAGTTTAGTAATTTTTCCTTTGCTGATTTATCAAGCCCAAGCCTCGGCTTTAAATATTTGCCGGCATATATCCTGATAAAATGATCTGCCAGCAATAAAATATCGTTCCCCCTTCTCCGTAAGGGCGGCACCATAATCTCAACAGTGTTGATGCGGTAAATAAGGTCTTTTCGGAATTTGTTTTCATTTGCCAATTCGTGTATGCCGATATTGGTAGCGCATATCAACCGGATATCAACTGGCTTGGGTTCATTGGTGCCAAGGCGTGTAACCTGCCTGTTTTGCAATACCGTTAAAAGCTTGGCTTGCTGGTGCAATGATATGTTCCCTATCTCATCTAAAAAAAGCGTGCCGGTGTTTGCTGCTTCAAACCGCCCTTCCCTGTCGTCTTTAGCATCGGTGAATGCCCCTTTTTTATGCCCAAACAATTCACTTTCAAAAAGCGATTCCGTTAATGCGCCCACGTCTACTTTAATAAACGGGTTGGCTTTGCGATAAGAAAATTGGTGGATGGCTTTTGCTATCAGTTCCTTGCCCGTGCCATTTTCCCCCAATATTAAAATATTGGCGTCTGTCGGTGCAATTTTCTGGATTTTATAAAAAATATCCTTCATTGCTTCCGATTCGCCCAGCAGGTCTTTTTCAAAAACAGAAAAATCATTGGTTTCTACAGCTGTTCCTTTCGACTTCCTAACGGCTTCTTTAATGGTAGCCAGCAATTTTTCATTGTGCCATGGCTTTACAATAAAATCATAAGCGCCTTCTTTAAGCGAACGGATGGCAAGGTCAATATCTCCATAAGCTGTAATCATAATTACAGACGCTTTTGAGCGGGCTTCTTTTATTTTCTTCAGCCAAAAGAGGCCTTCGTTGCCGGTGTTGATTGAACTGTTGAAGTTCATATCAAGCAGGATGGCATCAAAATCTTTTTTGGATAAAATGGAACGGATGTTTTCAGGGTTTTTTTCTGTAACAATTTCTTTTACTTCATGCTTAAGCAATAAGCGCACCGCTGTAAGCACATCAGCATCATCATCTATAATAAGTATGGAAGAATTTTTTAGTGACATAATTTTTAAAAGTGCAAAATACAAACTAACAACATGCCAAGCAGCTAAAGCGCTGAAAATGAATACAGCTTTTTTATTGCGCTTAAAGGCTGTATCAAAAGCGGACAGTTTCTGTTCACATGCGAACAAATTTATCTCATTGCCTTTTACTAAAGTGTTGAAAATCATTCGCTAAGCCTTTTGGCACCGTATTGCTTTATTTGTTGCCGTAAATAAAAACACAGTGGACAGAATAATTGAAAAAAAAGGGTGGGGCAAAAAGAAACTGCTAACGGTGGTTGGTATTGCAGCAATAGTTTTATTAATAGCAGGCAGCTTTTATTTTACTTCCGGTGGCTCAAAACTGAATGTGGAAACAGACAGGATAACTATCAGCGAAATTAAAGAAGGCCCTTTCCAGGAATTTATACCGGTGAACGGTGTAGTGATGCCATTAAGCACCATTTATTTAGATGCAATGGAAGGCGGAAGGGTGGAAGAAAAATTTGTGGAAGATGGCGCCATGATGAAAAAAGACCAGCCCATCATGCGGCTTAGCAATACAGATTTGGAACTGCAACTGGCCAATCAGGAAACACAGGTGTTTAATGTGCTGACGCAAATGCAGATAAGCAAGAACAATGCAGACCAAAATTCTATCAACAGGCAAAACCAGGATGCAGAAGTTGACAATGCTTTAAAAGAAGCAGAGCGTTTGTACAACGTAAATAAAAAATTGTACGAGCAAAAAGCAATTGGGCTGCAGGAATTCCAAAGCAGCAAAAATTTATACGAGTACCAGCAGCGCAGGAAAAAATTGACAGAAGAGATAATGAAGACCGACGCTGTAAGCATGAAACAACAGGTAAGCCAGATGGGGGAGAGCTACGATCAGATGAAGAAAACACTTGCGTTGATGCGTAAAAAAGTTGGCGACCTGATTGTGAGGGCGCCGGTTGATGGGCAACTAACATCAATGGATGCAGAGATTGGGCAAAATAAAAACAAAGGCGAAAGGCTTGGGCAGATAGATGTGACGAATGGCTTTAAAGTACGGGTGGATATTGATGAACATTATTTAAGCCGTGTATTTACCGATTTGAAAGGAGAAGCACAGATTGCGGGCAAGGATTATGTGCTCACCATTAAAAAAGTGTACACACAGGTAACTGGCGGAAGGTTCCAGGTGGATATGATGTTTGCTGATTCGGTACCATCAGGCATACGCCGTGGGCAAACATTGCAAATACGCCTTGCATTAAGCGACGAAAGAAAAGCATTGTTGCTTGCCAAAGGCGGCTTCTACCAGCAAACGGGCGGCAACTGGATTTTTAAAGTAAATGAAAACGGCACAGTTGCTTATAAAACAGATATTCAGTTGGGCAGCCAAAACCCGGATTATTACGAAGTGATGCAGGGGTTGAAAGCAGGCGACAAAGTAATTACCAGCAGTTATGAAAACTACGGCAATATCCAGGAACTGGTTTTGAAAAAAGGCCAGTAAGCCTGCAAAAAATATTTACCGGCATAAAAAACAAAATTGTATGAAACTTAAAATTGCAAAGCTGCTGTTGCTTTTCTTAGCCACCGGTTTATTCGTTTCTTCAAAAGAAAAAGCAGGAAAAAAATGCATTGCAAAATGCCTGCAATATTCAAAGGCAATGCAAAACACAAAGGAAGAAAACACACAGGGCCAAAAAGCCGGCTGCCCGATTGTGCTTGCGCCGGCAAACTTTATTTTTTATTTATAAAAATTATAAACCAGCACATAACAATTCAATTTATAGCTATGATTAAAATAACAGATTTAGAAAAAACCTACCGTACTGAAGAAGTAGAAACAGTAGCCCTCAGCAAATTGTCTATCCACATTAAGGAAGGGGAATTTGTAGCCATTATGGGCCCATCGGGCTGCGGCAAAAGCACATTGCTCAATATCCTTGGCTTGCTGGATGACCTTGACGGCGGCAGTTTTGTTTTCAACGGCACTGATGTTTCTAAATTCAACGAACGCAAAAGAGCAGACTTGAGGAAACACAATATTGGTTTTGTGTTCCAGAGTTTTAATTTGATTGACGAACTAACGGTTTTTGAAAACGTAGAGTTACCACTCATCTACACAGGCGTTAAAGCTGCTGACAGGAAAAAGCGTGTGGAAGAAGTGCTGGACAAAATGCAGATTATGCACCGCCGCAACCATTACCCCCAGCAACTAAGCGGCGGGCAACAGCAACGTGTGGCTGTAGCCAGGGCAGTAGTGAACAAGCCAAAACTTATTCTTGCTGACGAGCCTACCGGTAACCTTGATTCATCAAACGGCAATGAAGTGATGCAATTGCTTACAGAATTAAATGAAGCCGGCACAACTGTGGTAATGGTAACGCACAGCGAGCATGATGCCCGCTACAGCCACCGCATCATCCGTATGCTGGATGGGCAAACAGTGACCGAGAATATTTTAGTGTGACCGTTATTGGTTAATAGTTAATTGTGAATAGAGTTTTATTCTTCATGTTTACAAATAACAAATAACGAATAGCAAATAACCAATACAGCCATGATTAAAAACTATTTCAAGACAGCCTGGCGCAACCTTATAAAAAGCAAAGGCTATAGTGCTATTAATATAGGCGGGCTTGCCGTGGGCATGGCAGTAGCTATGATCATTGGCTTGTGGATATGGGACGAACTCTCCTTTAACAAATACCATAAAAATTACGATCGCATTGCCAGGGTAATGCAAAACCAATTATTCAATGGCGAAGTACAAAGCCAGTTTTCCAACCCGGCGGTTTTATCAGCGGAAATAAGAAGAAGGTACGGCAGCGATTTTAAATATGTGCTGCAATCTTCCTGGAATTTTCAGCATACACTGGCTTATGGCGAAAAAAAATTATTGAAGACGGGTTCTTTCTTTGAGCCGGGAGTAGCAGATATGCTGTCGCTGAAAATTGTAAAAGGGAAGGATGATGGGTTAAAAGATATTAATTCTATCATGATTTGTGAGTCAGTTGCCAAAGCTTATTTTGGCAATGACAACCCAATCAATAAAATATTGAAGTTAGATAACAAGTCAGACTTAAAGGTAACTGCCGTATATGAAGACCTGCCTTATAATACTTCTTTCAGGGAGTTGTATTTCATTATGCCGTGGGAACTGTACCTGAGCCTGAACCCAAGGATAAAAACAATGGAAAACCCCTGGGGCAGCAACTTTACACAAACCTTTGCCCAGCTGAATGACAATGCAGATATGGAAAAAGTATCTGCCAAAATAAAAAATGTAAAGCTGGATGCTGTGGGGCCTGATGAGAAAAGGTTTAAAGCAGCGATGTTTTTGCAGCCAATGAAAAACTGGCACCTGCGAGCTGACTTTAAAAATGGGGTAAATAATGGTGGCCGTATCCAGTATGTGTGGTTGTTTGGTATTGTCGGTTTGTTTGTTTTGCTGCTGGCCTGCATCAACTTTATGAATTTAAGCACGGCAAGAAGTGAGAAGAGGGCAAAAGAAGTAGGGGTAAGGAAAGCAATCGGCTCTGCCCGGAGCCATTTGATAGCACAGTTTTTCAGCGAATCTTTTTTGGTGGTTATTTTTGCTTTCGTTTTATCGTTGGTGTTAGTAACTATATCCATTCCTTTCTTTAATGAAATAGCCGATAAAAAAATAACCATGCTGTGGCAGAACCCATTTTTTTGGATGATGGGGGCTGGCTTCAGCATTTTTACAGGGTTGGTTGCCGGTAGTTACCCTGCTTTGTACCTGTCGTCCTTTCAACCGGTAAAAGTTTTAAAAGGCACGTTCCGTGTTGGCCGCTTTGCTTCCGTTCCCAGAAAGGTATTGGTGGTGCTGCAGTTTACAGTATCGGTTGCACTGATTATAGGCACCATTGTCGTGTTCCGCCAGATACAGCATGCAAAGAACCGGCCGGTAGGCTATAATAAAGAAAGCATTATTAGTGCCGGCACCAATGAAGCATTGCACAGTAAGTTTGACGCCTTGAGGAATGAATTAAAGAGCAGCGGCACCGTTGTGGAAATGGCGGAATCGAGCAGTGCTGTTACCGAAGTATGGAATACCAATGGCGGTTTTATGTGGGAAGGCAAAGACCCTAACCAGGCAGTGGATTTCCCGAATACAGCCGTTACCCCTGAGTTTGGGAAAGTAATTGGATGGCAGATAAAAGAGGGCCGTGATTTTTCAAGGGATTTTGCTACCGATAGCGCAGCATTTATTTTAAATGAATCAGCTGTAAAGTTTATCGGCCTGAAGGACCCGGTTGGGAAAACCATCACCTGGGAAAACCAGCCCTTCAGGGTGATTGGTGTGGTAAAAGACATGCTGGTGGAATCAGCCTACCAACCCATCCGTGCCTCCATGTACCATTGCAGCTATGAAGAAGGGAATATACTGTTGATGAAAGTAAACCCATTGCTTTCTGCCAATGATGCGATTGGTAAATTGGAAAATATTTTTAAAAAATACGACCCGGCCACTGCCTTCGAATTCAATTTTGTGGATGAGGACTTTGCCAAAAAATTTGGGGACGAAGAGCGCATTGGCAAATTGGCCAGCGTGTTTGCAGTGCTGGCAGTTTTTATTTCCTGCCTTGGGCTGTTTGGGCTTGCTTCTTTTGTAGCAGAGCAACGCACCAAAGAAATCGGCATCAGAAAAGTAGTAGGCGCTTCTGTTTTTAATTTATGGAAGCTGTTGTCAAAAGATTTTGTGCTGCTGGTAATTATTGCCTGTGCCATTGCAGTGCCGCTGGCATGGTATGGCATGAGCCAATGGCTGCAGCAATATGATTACAGGGCCGCTATTGGCTGGTGGATTTTTGCAGCAGCAGTGGCAGGCGCATTATTGATTACGGTACTCACGGTGAGTTTCCAGGCAATCAAAGCAGCATTGTCAAACCCCGTTAAGTCGCTTCGTACAGAATAACGAATAGCCATGATAAAAAATTTTTTCAAAATAGCCTGGCG
>CAYRRL010000037.1:0-12554 GCA_964426665.1 uncultured Ferruginibacter sp.
CGCCTGACGATTCTGTACTGGTAGTGCAGGAAAGGCTTGCCATGGTAAGGAATGATTCCAACCTTATCAAATCGCCAAAAATGTATGATAGCGCTGTGGCAGCCAAAGTGCCGGTGATAAAAAAAGAAACAGATGTAAAGATGCCAGCCACGGCACCGTTAGTTGCTGGCTCATACAATTTTAACCCTGATGCCCCCCAAATGGTGGCCATGCTGTTTGATAAAGTTGACATAACTTATATCAACGAATCTAAAAATGCGATGGGCAGGTTTGCTGCAGACAACTTTAGGGGCGCAGGGATAACTGTGGTAAAAGACACACTGGAAAAAGACAAAGCATTGTTGTTGTTTGCGCCATTTGAAAACGGGCTGAAGGCGCTTGAGTTTTTAATAAAAGCGCAAAAAGCCGCTCCCGAAGAAATATCATGGCTGCCTGCTAATAAATATTCTTTCATCATTATTAACGAAGAAAACCTGCAGCGCATGAAAAACAATAAAGACATTGCAGGCTACAAAGGATTGCTTAACAAACAATACCCCGGGGTAATCAAATAATAACAGCTTTCATTAAAGCACGGAACTTTATTTATGAAAAGATCTGTAAAAATATTGTGGAAGGTTTTCTTTTATGGTTTAATGGCCGTAGTGCTTCTTTTCACTATTGCCAACTTTGGCGGCTTTGGCAAAATGCCTTCATTAAAAGACCTTGAAAACCCTGAAGCAGATTTGGCAAGCGAAGTGTATTCTGCCGATGGCAAATTGATGGGGAAGTATTATGCAGAAAACCGAAGCGAAGTAAAGTACAGTCAAATATCGCCTAATATCATCAATGCATTAATAGCAACCGAAGACGAGCGCTTTATGGAACATTCGGGCATAGACGGCAAAGCTGTGGCCAGGGCTATTTTTACAGGCGGGTCGCAGGGCGGTGGCAGCACCCTTAGCCAGCAACTGGCCAAAATGATGCTTGGGCAGGGGAAAGGGAATTTTTTCACCCGGAGTTTTCAAAAAATAAAAGAATGGATAATAGCCGTAAAGCTCGAAAGGAATTTTACCAAAGAAGAAATTATTACACTGTACCTCAACAGGGCGCCATGGGGCAGCAACTATGGCATACGCAATGCCTCTATCACTTACTTTCAAAAAGAGCCTTCAGAATTATCCATTGAAGAAGCTGCTGTATTAATAGGCATGCTCAAAGGTTTTATTTACGACCCCATACGCCACCCTTCTGCTTCGCTCAACAGGCGCAACACAGTGATTGACCAAATGAGGAATGCCGGGTATATTGACTGGGCCAAAGCAACAAAACTAAAATCGAAACCGCTTATTACTAATTACAAAAAACCAGACGAATCAGTAGGCATTGCCCCCTATTTCCGGATGGTGCTGGCCGATAAAATGAAAGCATGGTGCAAAAGCCACAAGAATTTAAAAACAGGCGACCCATACGATTTGTACAGGGACGGGCTAAGGATTTACACAACGCTTGACTCAAGAATGCAGCAATATGCTGAAGAAAGCGTGGTACAGCACATGCCGGTAATACAGCGCAAACTGAACAGCCTGTTGAAACTGAACGGCGAAAAAATGTGGAGCGAAAGGGAAGGCATTATTGTATCTGCCATGAAAATAAGCGAACGGTGGAGGCAATTGAAAGAGGAAGAGGAGATGAACGACGAAGAAATAAAAGCCACATTTTTGAAGCCGGTAAGGATGAAAGTGTTTGCATGGAACGCCAAAAGGGAAATAGACACAGTAATGACTCCAAGGGATTCCATTAAATACCACAAACAATTGCTGCAAACATCATTTGTGTCAATGGACCCCAAAACAGGCGAAGTGAAATGCTGGGTAGGCGGCAATGATTTCAAGTGGTTCAAGTTTGACCATGTAACAGCCAAAAGGCAGGTAGGTTCCACTTTTAAGCCATTGCTTTATTCAATAGCTGTGCAGGATGCAGGCTATACGCCCGAGTCGTACATATCGGGCGGCCCGTTAACGTTAGGAGGCAAAACCATCAGCGGTGGCGGCGGCACTATGGCGCACTGCCTTGCCAAATCTTTAAATGCAGCGGCATGGCACCTGATGGGTATGATTGGCGTGAAAAGGACTATTGAATTTGCACAGCAATGCGGCATCAAAACAAAACTGCCACCCTACCCCTCTATTGCGTTGGGCGCAGCAGAAATACCAATGCTGGAAATGCTGCAGGCATACAGCATGTTCCCTAACAGGGGCTATAATACCGAGCCTGTTTTTATGACAAGGATTGAGGACAAAAATGGCAATGTGCTGCAGGAATTTATACCGGAAACAAAACAAGTGCTGAATGAAAGCGATGATTATACAATGGTAACATTAATGAAAGGCGTAGTGCAGTTTGGCACAGGCCGTTCGCTCAACAGCTACAATATCCCGGCAGAAAAAGCCGGCAAAACCGGCACCACCAATGATAACACTGATGGCTGGTTTATAGGCTATACTCCTGAGTTGCTTGCTGGCACATGGGTGGGTTGCGATGACCCGTTTATAAGGATATATGCAGGCACATCTGGCGGCAACGAAATGGCGCTGCCCAAGTGGGGCTATTTTATGAATAAAGTATATGCCGATAAAAAATTGCCCTATGGCAATGTATTGAAATTTGAAGCCCCTTCAGACAGCATCAACGGTATTCAATATGCCAATGACGATTACCTGCAAAAGCTTGCCAATATGGGCGACAGCAGCCAATACGAAGACCAGGGAAATGGGGCCGCCAGCGATTTTATGGACGAGCCGTTGCCGGGCTACAATTCGGATGTGCCATTGGAAAGCAGCATTGAAACAGTGAAAAAAGATACTGTTGCCAAGCAAAAAAGTGAAACGCCCGCTAACAATAATGATAAAAAAGAAACCAAGCCTGCCGCAGTGCCAGCTTCAAAACCAGATGACAAAAATAAAAAGCCTGTAAAGAGCGAAAAGCCAAAAAGCAGCAACGATTATTAAAAGCTGCAGGGCCTGTTACTGAAAGAATACTTCTGTCCTTATTTTTTCCACTATTTCTGATGTAAGTTTTTCATGTGGGTGCTCCCTGCGGAATCTTTCAAGGCGGCGGTTAAGCTCTTCCACCTTTTCATTGTAGGCAATATTGTCCATTTGCTCAGGCAGCACTTTGTACACTATCCTCTTGTATTGCTTGCTGATTTCGGAAAAAGCCACACCAGCCAAAAAGCAGAAAGTAAAGATTGCCACATAATCAGTAGGTGCAAGGCCATAAGTATACCACCACCAAAATGCAAAAATTAAAGGGAGGGAGAAAAATATCCATTGCCTGAACATTGAAATAAGAAGCCCTGCTGCATAAAACAAAATGCCGAAAAAACCATACCATTGGCCTGACTTCAATGTAAAAAATACTATTGCAGCCGGCATGAGTATATAAAGAAAAATAAAATTAATCAGTCTCATCTTGCTTATTCTGTTTCAATAACCCCGCCAAATGCATTGTTCAAGGGCTGGTGCCAATTCATTATTAACGAATTGTTTGCTTGTTTATTTCAGGCAGCAAATGTAGGGAATTCAGTTTTTTTGCAACAGAGAAAATTGCCCCTAAGCCCTACCCGTCTGCATTTGCCATGGTTAAATGTATGTACGAAGTTTTAGACGGCCCAGTATTGCAAAAAATCGATATTTTTTTGGAAAAGGCCGCCTTTGACAAAAGATGGTTGTATGCCGGGCTGCAATTTTCAGCTGCGCCTTCCCATTATGGCCGCTTGCCATATCTTCACCAAAAATAACTGCTGCGGCATGCTGTTCAACTCTTACCTGTTTTTGATTTTTTTTCCGGTTGTAACCCTGCTGTTTTACCTGCTGCCGCAAAAAGCCAGATGGCCCATGCTGCTGGCCGCAGGCGCTTTTTTTTATTGCTGCTTTGTCCCGGCTTACCTGTTTGTTTTAATTGCCCTTATACTTATCGATTATTTTGCTGCGCTGTTTATTGAGCGATCTAATCAAAAAAAGAAATGGCTTGTGTGCAGCCTTGTGGCCAATATTGGCTTGCTGGTATTTTTTAAATACTATAACTTTTTCATCGCAAACATCAATTATGCCGGCAACTTTCACTTTGCCATACTCAATATTGTATTGCCCATCGGGCTGTCGTTCCACACTTTCCAGGCCATGAGTTACACCCTTGAAGTGTACAGGGGGAATGTAAAAGCCGAAAAGCATTTGGGCATTTATGCTTTGTATATTTTGTTTTACCCACAATTGGTGGCAGGCCCTATTGAAAGGCCGCAGCATTTATTGCCGCAACTGCACAGCAAAATAAAATTTGATGCACAAAACCTCCTGAACGGGTTGAGGCTGATGGTATGGGGCTTTTTTAAAAAATTAGTAATAGCAGATAAAGTTGCTTTATATGTTGCCATTGTATTCAATCATCCAAACGAATACAATGCAGCAAATGTAATGATTGGCATCTTCCTTTTCAGCCTGCAGGTATATTGCGATTTTTCGGGCTACACAGATATTGCCCGTGGCGCTGCTAAAACAATGGGCTACGATTTGATGATAAACTTCAACCGCCCTTTCTTTTCAGCAGGCATACGTGAGTTTTGGCGCAGGTGGCATATATCGCTTTCATCATGGTTCAGGGATTATGTATTCAAGCCAATTGGCGGAAGCAAGGGGGGCAAAATAAAAACAGTGATGGCTTTTTTTATTGTGTTTGGGCTAAGCGGTTTCTGGCACGGCGCCGGTTTTAATTTTATCATCTGGGGGCTCCTTCATGCGCTGTTCGTGAGCTTATCTTTTTTGCTTTTTAAAAAAGAAAAAAAAAGTTGGCGGTTTACTGGTATTATCGCTACTAATATTTTAGTAGCATACGCTTTTGTTTACTTCAGGGAAAGCTCGGTAAGCAACGCAGCAAATGTTATTCTTTCTTCAATTGATTTTTCAAACGGCCTGCCATTCACACCGGGCATCAGTTCTGTTCATGGGGAAACAGGCATTGGCAGCACCAGCATGGCTGTATTGCTGTTACTAATTGGTTTCATGTTCTTTTATGAATACAAAACAGATGCGTCGCTGATAAAAATGAACCGGTTTTTTGTTTTAGATACAGCGTGGTTTGTTTTTGTAACGCTATCCATTATTTTCTTTGGCGTATTTACACAGCAAACATTTATTTACTTCCAGTTTTAAATATGAAGAAACTTATTATCATATTTATCTCCGTGCTGGCAGCAATGCTTTTGGCCGGGGAAATATTTGACAGCAGCTATAAAAAATTCTGGCGGCCCCTATTTGACAAGTTAGGCACAACTATCAAAGACAGCACATACCATGATGGCATTTACCTCGGCGATTCAAGGGCACACTTTGGCATTAACCCTTACTATATTGACAGCACAACAGGCTACAATACTTACAACGTTGGTATGGGCGGCGCCACCATAAACGAAATCAACTTTTTAGCAAAGCAATATATTGCAAAACACCGGCCGCCAAAGTTTGCCGTTATCTCTGTTGGCTATTCAGATATTCTTTCGGAAGGGAAATTTTTTGAAAACCCATGCCATTATTTTTTTTATGCTGATGACAGCAGTACTGATAATACGCTGCAGCGGCTGGGCTACCACACAACATTATTTAAAATTTTGCCCTTTCTTAAATACACAGCATTTGACGATTACAATAAACTGTCAATCATAAAAAATATGCAGGGCAAAACTTTTTTGCATGAAGGCGGCATTGCATACAAATGCTTCATCAACAACAGCGCCAACAGTTTCAATATACAGGCGCTTGAAAAATTTGTTCCTGAAGACAAACCATTTGGCAAAAGCCTGTCTGTGCTGGAAGAAACTATCAAACTATTCCTTGATAAAAATACATTGCCCATACTTGTTTACCCGCCTGCCACACACCATATAGAAAAACCAAAAGCGCCCGTGGAAATAAAAATTGACAGTGCCATTGCCTTGCTGGCCCGGCGGCATAAAGTACCGCTATTGTACTTTGACAATGACGGTTCATTTACAAATGATTGTTTTATGGACCAATGGCACCTTAATTTAAAAGGCACTGTTTTGTATTCTCAAAAATTAGGCGCTGAAATTAAAAGGCTGCTGCCGGATGGGGAAAAATGATGGGGCGCCTGCGGCGCCCCATATCCTAAACAATAATTAATTAACCAAAAATTATCTCATCAGGTACATTTTGCCGTACCCTTTATTAAAATATTTATCTGTGCTGCCATTGTTCACATTGTATTTGTCCATCGATTTGCCATTCAGGTTAGTGATAACCCTGTACAGGTAAACACCATTAGCCAGTTTGGAGCCATACATATCTGTGCCGTCCCATTTAAACTCTGTAATGTTGTTGCCGATATGCAAATCGCCAAGCTCAGCTTTTGTAATTTCCCTTACCACCTTGCCTGTTATCGTCAGTATCTGTATCCTGAAGTTTTGAGGCACTTCGCTGCCCGTAATAGTAAATACAAATGCCGTGGATGTAGTGAATGGGTTAGGGTAATTCAGCAGGTTGCTTATCATCGCTTTGTTTATCACTTTAAAAGTTACCCTAAAGTCAAGGCTGCCGGCTTTGTTGCCTACTTCGTCCCTTCCGTCAGACACTATCAGTTCATATACCTCGCCCTCTTCTGTGTCGGTTGAAAAGAAAGGAAGGAAATCAACAGTAGCAGTATTTTCGCCACCGGTTAAAGATGCAGGCGTAAACTGCAGCGAATCGCCAAAGAAATACCTTCTTAAGGTGCCATCGGGGAAGCGGACGCTCACTTTCAGCAGTGCGGTGTCCTTTAATGCAATAAACCTGTTCTCGTCTTTCAGCTTAATAAGTATATGCGGCTTGGCCGAAACAATATCGTTGCTTAAAATATGTACCCCGTCAAAAGTAACATCAAGCAACGGGTTTGTAAGGTCTGCCTTTACATAAAAATCTTTGTATATAAAATTGTTGTACAGGTATTGCTCCGGCTGGTCATTGCCAGGGTTCACCATCACAAACAAAGTGTTCATGCCCGGGAAATCCCTGGTATCAATGGTATATTTAATAGTAATAGTGTCGCCGGCCACCAATGGTTTGCCCTTTGGTAAATTAATGGCATGTGGCACATTGTTCCTGTCCCTTATTTCCAGTTTAATTTTCAGGCTGTCGAATGCTACGGTGCTGATATTTTTAAATGCCAGCGAAAAATCAATTGTCTCGCCCTGTTCAGCCGAATCCTTCATGCTGAACAAAATATTTGGCGCCACAGCCCCTTCTGGCATATAGCCTGCATTTATCCGCCAGTAGTTCAACTGCATAGGTGTAGCAAAAGTGCTGTCAAGGTTTAGCATCCGTAATTTCACAAACGGGTACACAGATGCGTCAATAAACGACAAGGTTGTGTCCGTTGCTGGCCTTACTGTTGCCATCAACGATTGCGAACCATCGTTCTTTATGCCGATCACCTGAATCAAGGTGCTGTCGCCTGGCAATGCGTCTACAGAAGTGCCGCTCCAATGCAAATCAGTCCAGTTTCGGGCCGGGCCAAATGCAGGCGATTCTATTGTGCCGGCTTTATGCCTCGACATCACAGTAATATTAGTCTCTATCTGGTCTGTTACGGTTGAGCCTACCTGCTGCACAGGGTCAAAGCTGCTCCTGTTTTTGCGGAAGAAGAAAGCGAAAGGTATGTTCCTTGTAAAACTGTCAATCTTGCTGAAGCCAACACTTTTCAATTTGTGGTAAATAGAATTGCCGCTGCCAAGCCTTGCAGTATCTGCCATCCAGTCGCCGATAAATGTAGAGTTGTTGGGTGCCCTTGCAAAGTTCACTACGGATATATACATGCCATCAGGCACACTGTTTATAAAATCAATAGCTTTTCTTCTGTATGATGTATCATTATAAGGGAATTCAAAAAATTTCCTGCCTGCGCCTGCTTCCAATTCAACAATTGGGAAACTACCAAAGCGGCCACTCGTTGGTGTTACATTCCGGTTTACCCATGGCTGGAAAGTGATACTGTCATATACGTAAAATTGCAGCGAGCCATATTTACAGCCAAATAAATCAAGCTGTTCAAAATCCAGCACTACCGTCATACGGTCATACGCCGTGTAAGGCGCAAGCCCGGTTTTTATCTGCAGGTTCCTGTTAATGCTATTATACCTGAACACACCATCATTGTCAAGCCCCATTGTATTATAAGTGCTTTTCTTGTGCTGGTAATAATGCGATTGGTTAAAGCCGGTACTGCTGTTTTGCAAATACACAAATGAAAAACTGTTCCATACAGGTGTGCCGCCATTTATAGGCACCATGGCTGTGCGCCAGTAATACACCGTATTGTCTGTATAAGTAATGTTATTAGGCGCAAACTGTATTATGCCGCCCGTGCCACTGTTGGTATATTGTTTTTTAAATGGCGAATTAAACAATTCAGTCGTGTCAATCTCCATAAGGTATTGGCGTTGCTCCACCAAAGGGTTGGCAGTAGATGCAGTGAAAACAATGCCTTGCTGGTTTTGTATAGAAAAGTTATAAGGCGATACCGGCCTTACTTCATCCTCCAGTATATAAAACTCCCTCACGATACTGTTGTTTGTTTCGCACAATTCATCTACCGTATTGTCTGCATCTATTACAATAGCAAATTTGTTAAGCCCCTTGTCGGTAATCGGGTTAATGGGGATTGTGAATGTAAGCGAATCTGAATACCGTGGCGAAGGCACAATCTGGTTGAATACAGTTTGCACGCTGTCGTTCGACAGGTGCCTGTTGATGATTACCCGTATAGAATCATTGGTGCTTTTGCCAAGGTTGTTCAATTTTACTTTCAGCGTAAAACTATTGTCCGCCACCGTTACAATAGATGGCTCCACTTTTACAGAAGCCTCTTCAATGGCATAGTCTGGCTTGTTGAAATAATTGATTTTAATAGCAGGGTCGCCATGCAGGTTTATCTCTTCCAAATGTATCCTTGTATAAAAATCAAGCCCTGAAGGGTTGCTGCCTAAGTTCTGCAATACTCTCTGCACCTGCTGCCCTATTGATTTGCCATACATGCTTTTGCCAATGGCATCGTACAGCTGCAGGTTGTAAAAATTAAGGAATGGCGGTATGCCAAGGTGTGTTGACCCAAGGAAACCAATACTTCCCCGCCTGTCGGCAAGCACATATTTTTCTGAAATGGAAAGCCCTCCTGTCGCCCTCAATGGGTCGAAGGTGAAAAAGTTGCCGGCACTGCAGCCGCTTATATTAAAGAATGGGTATTTGCCCTGGTTATTGAAAATATCAGGGCTTGTTAAGTTAAACGCAAGCGTATTGGCAGATGAGTGGCCGAAATAACCAATAAACCCAACACCCTCGTTAATGAGTTGCTGTATCCTTTCGCCACTGGCTTGCTCTACTGCAGCCGAGCTTGTTTTCCTGAAGGTTTCCACATAAGCGCCAAAAGAAGTGTCTTTTAAAATAGTGGCATAGCTGTTAAGGTAGTTTCCAAAGTCTGTGTCTTCAGATGCGTCTGCGCCACCCACTACATGCAATACACGTTTCATCCATTCCCTGTCGGCAATGCTGCATGATGTTGTTGCCTGCACCAGGTCGTATTCCTTTACTTTATTTAAATAGTTCCTTATCTCTGTGCCGTTAATAGCCGACACCCTTCCAATTGGAATTAATGGTACAAACGTGCCTGGCTCGCAAGCTAACTGCACATCAGATGCCGGCCAGCCAAAAGTCGGCACCATCTCTATCTTCTTCATGTCGGGGTTGTTCTCATTCTGTTTGTATTCAATGGAAGTAACCCCCCTTCCTATTATCAACACATATTGTGGCCTGGCTGTAAATTGCCTGTATGCAAAACGTATAAAATCCCTGATAGCGCCAGGGTGCTGTATAATGCCATAGCTAAACTGGTCGTACAGTTCATCTATATCCACAACTTTAGAAGTAAAGTTGCCGCCTGCTGCAGTTTCTCTGTACTGGCGGTATTGTTCAACGTAGTTGTTGCCGCTGCCGTCATTGTACAAAACAGGGTTGCTTATAATTAAATAATCGCCCTGGTTGGCGGCAAGGTTATAGTTTACAAATTGCTTTACAGAAGCGGCAGCCACATTTGTAATATTGGTTGCTTCTTCGCTTACCAGCATAAACCTGCGGTTAGCGTCTGCCGATGGCGGCAATGCAAAACGCACTTTGCCCGTTGCAATATCAATATCGCCCTGGTAACGCATGCCATCGCTCATGCTGTACAACACAGGTATTGAACTGCCATAGCTGAAATTATCTATCACTAAGTAATTGCCTGCTGTATTAGGCTTCAGTTCAAAATAAAAATTCTTTGATCCGTTGAAATTGAATTTGGCAGGGTAAGTAACGGCAATGTTTGCCACCACAATCCTGTCAAAAGCGTTTGCCGAACTGTTTACAATCACCACCTGCAAATAATCAGGGTTCTGCAAATTGGTAAGCGGCAAATTATCAAAGCGCTTTTTTAATGTGTCAAAATAATTGCAGGTTTGGTTGGGCACAATCTGGTTGCCAAAAAACCTGAACTTTACCTGCCTTGTATTTAAAGCATTGCCTGCCATTGACACGGCAAACGAAACACTGTTTGGAGGGCCTGCTGTGTAAACGTTCAGCCCGGTAAACTCATGGTAAAAGGCAAAAGGCTCGCCTGCTGCCACATCGTAGCTTGCCCATCCTTCGCCTATATCATACGATGAAGAATACACCATTTCGCCTACCTGCACCGCATAGCCACGGTTGTATTGCGCTTTGTATGGCTTGGCTACGGTACGCATGAAATAATCGTCTGCGGGCAGTGTGTTGCTGGCTACATTATTTGAAGCATCAGTATAGCGCAGGTTGCCTGCAAATGGGTTTACTGTAAGGAAGTATGCAGCAGTATCGCTGTGCAGGCTAAAGCTGTCGCACAACTGGTAGCCCGGTTTTAAATACAATTGGTTGTCTGCCTTGCCATCATTGGCCTTGCCTAAAAATTCTATATAATCGCTGTTGCCAAATGGCCCCGTGGCCACTGAAGTATAAATCCTTACTTCCTGGCCATTGCGCCATAACTGGAAATATTCCGCAGGCGTATTAGTAAGGCCCAACGATGCCAGCAACGGCTGGTTAATCCTGTACAGCCCATCTTTAACCACTTTGAATTTGTAGTAGGTTTTATTGTAGTCAATCCACCCATTGTTAAGCTGGGCTTTGGCTGCAACAGTTGCAAGGGCAAAAACGATGATGAGTATCTTTCTCATTGTTAGGTATTGTTGGTCCCGCCTGTAAAGAGGGATGGTTAATTTAGTCTTGTTTTTTTGCCAGGTCAAACCTCAGTGAAAATACATGCGAATACAAAGGGTTGTTCTGGTTGGCTAAGTTTGAGTATGAGTAATCAAGCGTAACATTGCCCAGTTTGAAACCTGCGCCCAGGCTTGGCTGGTATATCCATACTTTCTTTTGGTTCAATGTATCGCCATCGCTCAATGCTTTTTGAAAATTGGTAACGCCGCCCCTTACGTAAAACACATTGCTGATGCTGGCTTCCACGCCAATGCTTGGGTCGGCGCTTACAGCACTGCTGCTAAGAATTGTATTTCTTTTGCCGTCAAACGTCAGGTTCAGGTTAGCTTCTGCCAGCAGTTTTACTTTTTCGCTGATGTCAAAATTGTAGCCGCCGCCAAGTATAAGCCGGGGCGCTGTCAATTCAGATGACTTTACTGGAATATCATTATTGGTGAGGTACAATACTTCTTTCTCCCTTTCGGTAAAATGGAAAGACCATGCGTTGAAAGTGGTGGTAATATCTTTTGCAACAGCGCCAATGCGCCAGTTGCCTTTTCTCATTTGAAAACCGGCATCAATGCCAAAGCCCCAGGCGCCAGCAAACTTGCCCACCACACGGCGGATAATTTTTGCGTTTACGCCAAAGCTCATGCTTTCATCTTCTGATTCTCTTAATGATTGGGCAAACGACAGCAACAAAGCATAATCGGCCGAGGAGAAACTGGTAACACTGCCATAGTCAATACTGCCGTCGGGCTTTACCAAAAACAAAGTATTTGGTATATCATCCACAGCAAAACGCAGCAACGAAACCCCAAGTGTCCTTTTATTGTCCTGCACGGGCACTGCCACCGAAGCAAACTGGTAGCTGCCAATACCAGCAAAATACTGGGCATGCATCAGGCTTACGGATGGGTTGTCTTTTATGCCCACCAGCCCCGCAGGGTTCCAGTAGCCGGCTGTGCCGTCCTGAACAGATGCCACCTGGGCGCTCCCCATTGCAAGGCCCCTTGCACCTGCCCCTATATTTAAAAATTCATTGGAATACTTTCTGAATTGGGCGGATACAATAGCAGGAACCAACGCTATGCCCAACAGGAAAGCAGTGAGTTTGCGGTTCATAATTTGTTTTCTCTGGTTGTTGTTGTTTAAATCGGAATTGGATAATACAACTGGTAAAACGCTTAATTGCCAACTAAATTGTGCTGTTTTTCCAGCAAATGGAACACAAATGTAAAGCTAATGGCTTATAGGCTGGGGGTT
>CAYRRL010000038.1:0-12152 GCA_964426665.1 uncultured Ferruginibacter sp.
CCTGCCATGTGGGCGCCCATATTTATGCAGAACAAAGAAAATGTGCTGGATGTTTTGAATGAACACATTAGCCAGTTACGAAAATTTAAAGCCAGCCTGGAAAAAGAGAATTGGGAATACCTGACTGAACTGATGGATAATGCAAATAAAATAAAAAGGATATTGAAATGATTTTCAGGGAAGCACAGTTGGGTGATATAAAACAAATACAGTTTGTACGAAATGCTGTACAAGAAAATAAGCTGAGCAACCCGGCTTTAGTAACAGATGAAGATGTGGCTGAATACATTGCTAACAGGGGAAAAGGTTGGGTTTGCGTGGTGCGCAGCGAAGTGGTTGGTTTTTCTATTGTTGATTTGATTGATAACAATATCTGGGCTTTGTTTGTACATCCTGATTTTGAAGGGTGTGGCATTGGAAAGAAATTGCATGATATGATGCTGGCATGGTATTTTGAACAAACGAAACAAAAAGTTTGGCTGGGTACTTCGCCGGGTACCAGGGCAGAGAAATTTTACAGTATGCAGGGATGGAAAGAAGTTGGCCTGCATGGAAAAGGAGAGATAAAATTTGAAATGGAAAGCAAAGAATGGGCAGGCAGAATAAAGAAATTAAAAATACAAGTGAGCCGATAGCTACCGGCTGACACAACGATGTTGGGAAGAAAACAAATGTTAATAACAAAAAAATAAAAAATAATTTTATAAAGGCAAACAACCGAAATTTTATGGAAACACAATCGAAAACAACGAAAGAACTGGTACAGCAAAAATGGGACAAGCGCCCACTGATAATAAGCGGCCCGTGCAGCGCCGAAACGGAAGAGCAGGTAATTGAAACCGCCGAGCGCCTTGCTAAAACCGGTAAGGTAGATGTGTTAAGAGCAGGCATCTGGAAACCACGTACCAAGCCCGGTATGTTTGAAGGAATTGGTACTAAAGGCCTGCCATGGCTGCTGAAAGCAAAGAAACTAACTGGTATACCCACCGCAGTAGAAGTGGCAACAGCAAAGCATGTGGAAGATGCGTTGCAGTTTGATGTTGACATACTTTGGATTGGTGCAAGGACAACAGTGAACCCTTTCAGTGTGCAGGAAGTGGCTGACGCATTGCGTGGCGTTGATATCCCTGTGCTGATAAAAAACCCTATCAACCCTGATTTGGAATTGTGGAGCGGAGGCATTGAACGCATACAAAAGGCCGGTGTGAAACAAGTAGGCATGATTCACCGTGGCTTTAGCAACTATGGCAACACCGAATACCGCAATGCGCCGATGTGGCACTTGCCAATTGAAATGAAGCGCCGATTTCCTGATATGTTGTTGATTTGCGACCCATCGCATATTTGCGGCAACAGGCACATGCTGCAGCAAGTAGCACAAAAAAGTATTGACCTTGATTTTGACGGCGTAATGCTGGAAAGCCATATAGACCCAGATAACGCATGGAGCGATGCCAAGCAACAGGTAACGCCCGAAAATTTAGCGGTGTTGTTGGAAGGTTTGATTTGGAGAAACGAGAATACTGACAAACAGGAGTTCCTGACAGCATTAGCAACATTGAGGGAGCAAATTAATCACATAGACGATGAGTTGCTGACGTTGATTGGGCAACGAATGAAAATTGCTGACAGAATCGGGCAATACAAAAAAGATAATAACATTACCATTCTGCAAACAAACAGGTGGAATGAAATTTTGTACAAAGCATTCCAAAAAGGCGAGAAGCTTGGCTTAAGCCAGGAATTTATCACCAAGTATTTTGATGCAGTGCATTTGGAAAGTATCAATCACCAGAATAAAATAATGAACAGTTAGAAGCCCTTCTAAATCCTCCCCGGCAGGGAGGGCTTTTTCGGGTTCAATAAGAATGAGAATTCAGTAAAATTAAAGAGTGGAAGTAAAAAAGACAGAGCATATTTTTTCAGGAAAGAAAGTGTCTTATTATTTTGATGCTTCATTTTCTATGCTGGAACAAATTGTTTCAAAAGAAAAAACTATTTTAGTAACCGATGGGAATGTATTTGCGGCTGCCAAAGAAAATTTTAATGGCTGGCAAACAATCGTCATCAAAGCAGGAGAGGAGCATAAGCAACAAAGCACAGTTGATAATATTATTCAGCAGTTGATAGAAAAGGAAGCGGGCAGGAATACATATGTTGTTGGTGTTGGCGGTGGTGTGGTTACAGATATTGCTGGCTATGCAGCCAGCATTTATATGAGAGGCGTTAAGTTTGGTTTTGTGCCAACAACAATTCTTGCCATGGTGGATGCATCGGTAGGTGGGAAGAATGGTGTGGATGTTGGGCCATATAAAAACCTTGTGGGTTTAATTAACCAACCTGAATTTTTATTGTTTGATTATTCGTTATTGCAAACATTGCCTCAAGAGCAATGGGTAAATGGGTTTGCAGAAATAATAAAACATGCCTGCATAAAAGATGCTGGTATGTTTGAAATGTTGGAAAAAAGTTCACTTGCAGATTTTCAGAACGATGCAGCATTGCTGGCTTCCTTAATTGAAAGGAATGTGAATATTAAAACAGCGGTAGTGGTAGAAGACGAGTTTGAGAAAGACGATAGAAAGCTGTTGAACTTTGGGCATACACTCGGCCATGCGGTTGAGAATATTTACCAACTGCTTCATGGCCATGCCATAAGCGTAGGCATGATGGCCGCTGCTGCATTCTCAGAAAAGCTGAATGGTTTTTCTGGCGTAGAGAAACAGCGTTTGAAGAATTTATTAGAAAAGTACCAGTTGCCCGTTGCTTTGGATTTTGACAAAGCAAAAGTTTGGAACCTGCTGAAGATGGACAAGAAAAGGGCCAGCAATGAAATGTATTTTATCCTGCTTGATAAACTTGGAAAAGCAGCGATAAAACCAATACCGGTAACGCAATTAGAAGAACTGATACAAAGCTTGTAAAGTGATAGCAGCAATTCAACCCGGGAAAATAACCGGTAATATAAATGCGCCAACTTCCAAAAGCTCTATGCAAAGAGCTTGTGCCGCTGCATTGCTGCATGAGGGAGAAACAACAATTAATAACCCCGGCAGCAGCAATGATGATTTAGCAGCAATAGATGTAATTCAAAAGTTAGGTGCGGTTATAAAAGAACAGTCTCCCAGTAAATTGGTGATTGAAAGCAAAGGCATAAACCCTGTGAGCGAACAGATGAATTGTGGCGAAAGTGGTTTGGGTATAAGAATGTTTACGCCAATAGCGGCATTAAGCCAGCAACAAATTACCATTAATGGCACTGGCAGTTTAGTAACGAGGCCAATGGATTTTTTTGATGAAATATTCCCAAAGCTTGGTATTGGGATAAAATCAAATGATGGCAAACTGCCTTTGCAAATTCAAGGGCCATTACAGCCAGCAGGCATTACCATTGATGGTTCTTTAAGCTCCCAATTTTTAACTGGCTTATTAATGGCTTTTGGAAAAGCCGCAACAAAGCCCGTAACCATCACCGTCAATAATTTAAAAAGCAAACCTTACATTGATTTGACTTTGCAGGTGATGAAACATTTTGGATACGATGTGGTGAATAACAATTTTGAGTCATTTACTATTTCGCCAGCAAATAAACAAGCCAATAAACAAATAAACTATACAGTAGAAGGCGATTGGAGCGGTGGAGCTTTTTTATTGGTGGCTGGTGCTATTGCGGGGAATATTACTGTAACTGGCCTGGATGTGTTTTCAACTCAGGCAGACAAAGCAATTTTACAGGCATTGATGGATTGCGGTTGCAATATTTCCGTTGAAGAAAAACAAATTGTTATTGGCCCGCCGGCAACAGGGCTTAACGGATTAAAGCCATTTCATTTTAATGCGACAGACTGCCCGGATTTGTTCCCGCCGCTTGTTGCATTGGCTGCCTGTTGCAATGGCACTACGGCGATTGAAGGCGTAAACAGATTAGCTCATAAAGAAAGCAACCGTGGCTTAACATTGCAGGAAGAATTTGGAAAGATGGGTGTTGAAATAAAATTACAGGATGATTTGATGCTGGTGGAAGGCGGCAAAGGAATAAAAGGCGCAACCGTTAATTCCCGTCACGACCACCGTATTGCAATGGCTTGTGCAGTTGCAGCATTGAATGCAGATGATGAAATAATCATTGAAGAAGCTGAGGCCATTAATAAATCTTATCCGGATTTTTATGAACACATTAAAAACCTTGGTGCTGCCGTATCAATTACTAACAATGAATTAATCAAATAATTTAATCACAGTGAATAGCTTCGGAAGAATTTTCAGGGTAACAATTTTTGGAGAATCACATGGGCATTGTGTGGGTGTAAGTATTGATGGTTGCCCGGCTGGGTTGCCATTAACTGTGGATGATTTTACATCTGATATTGAAAGAAGAAAAGCCGGTGCAAAGGGAACAACGCCAAGAAAAGAAGATGACATTCCTGCAATAATGAATGGTGTGTTCAATGATAAAACAACTGGCGCGCCCATTACTATTTTATTTGGCAACAACAATACTAGAAGCACTGATTACGAAAAACAAAGAGCAGTGCCACGCCCAGGCCATGCTGACTTTGTAGCAACAAAAAAGTTTGGCGGCTTTGAAGATTATCGGGGCGGCGGCCATTTCAGCGGGAGGCTAACAGTGTGTTTGGTAGCAGCAGGTGTAATTGCAAAAAAAATATTGAATTCAATAAAAGTAGAAGCAAGCATTTTGGAAATAGGAGGGGAAGCTGATATTGAAAAAGGTTTGCAAAAAGCGATAGATGCAAAAGATACAATTGGAGGTATTGTGGAATGTAAAGCAACAGGCTTACCGGTTGGTTTGGGCGAGCCATTCTTCGATTCTGTTGAATCTGTTTTAAGCCATGCCGTATTTGCAATACCAGCCGTTCGTGGCATTGAGTTCGGTACTGGGTTTGCCGCAACAAAAATGTTTGGCAGCGAACATAACGACTGGATTGAAAATCCCGAAGGCAAAACAAAAACCAATCATAGCGGCGGTGTTGTTGGTGGCATCAGCAACGGGAATGATTTGGTTTTCCGAATTGCCATCAAGCCTACATCTTCTACGCCGAAAGAACAGCAGACTTTAAATATTGAAACTGGCGAAACCGAGGCGTTTTCTGTAAAGGGAAGGCATGACTTGTGCATTGCTTTAAGGGTGCCTGTGGTACTGGAGGCCGTTACAGCCTTTGTGCTGGCTGATTTAATGATGCTGGAACAAAAGATTTCAAGAGCGGTTAAGTGATTTATTATACAACGGCCACTAAATACGCTTCGTTGCTATGGTTTTCTTAAAATAATCCGTGCTCAAACGCTGCATCCGGCAGAAAATAAAAAAATTAAGCCCCAAAACGATTTCATATCCATTCTCTTTGTTAATTTGTAGATACTTAATATCCACTGAACAGCTCCACGGTACCCAGAACTGAAAATTACTAATTAATATCTGCCTTCTATGTTTCAGCAAAAAGTTTCGGCTTTCAGTTTTACCCTGCTGGTATTGTGCCTGTTTATTATTGCATGCAACAACAACAGCGATAAAACAAAAGAAACAAAAATTATAGCCAACCCTGAACAAATGGATGAGGCTGCCGGCAGCAGCATTGAAGAGTTGCTTGGTTATGCAGTAAAACATGCTGGTAAAATTGATGATAGTTTACGGCTTCGTTATACTGCTTTGGTGAATGGGTTTTACACCAGCAATGAATTTAAAAATGTATGGAGCAAAAAGGAAAAATGGCAGCCGCTGGCAGATTCTGTTCTTGAACTGGCAAAAAATGCAGAGCTGTACGGCTTGTTCCCAAAAGATTACCAGGCAGCAAAACTTGAAAGAATAAAAAAGCAACTCGATACAGATTCATTGAAAAGAATGGATGCCGTAGCCTGGTCAAAAGCAGATATGATGCTGACTGATGCCTGCCTGCACTTGCTAAAAGACTTAAAGTATGGAAGGCTTTCAAATGACAGTGCGGCGTTATCCACAGACTCGGCGCCTTTAGCTAAGAAAATAATAGCATTGCAGCACTCTTTATTGCAACAAAAATCCCTTTCGCTATTTATAGCCGGCATAGAGCCAAAACGAAGGGGGTATGCGGAATTAAAAAGTGGCATCAAAAGTTTTTTAGACAGCATGGACAGGAAAACTTATACCTATGTTGTGTACCCATACAAAAAAGATGACGAAAAGGATTCGTTGTTTTTTATAAAAACGTTGCAGAAAAGATTAAGCGAAAGCAATTGCATAAGCGTTACTAAAAAACTGCCCGACTCAGCGCAATTGGATTCTTCAATAAGAAAATACCAGAAGCTAAAGGCAATAAAACCAGACGGAAAAGTTTCGGCTGCTTTAATAAAAATGCTTAACACAAGCGATGCAGAGCGGTTTAAAAGAATTGCTATTACGCTGGACCGGTATAAGAAACTGCCTGACTCAATGCCTGAAAAATATATTTGGGTAAACCTGCCGGGCTTTTATATGCAGGTATGGGACACAGATACTTTGGTGCTTGAATCAAAGATTATTTGCGGCAAGCCTGCCACGCCCACACCATTGCTCACAAGCACCATTACCGATATGGTTACATACCCTACATGGACGGTGCCAACAAGCATTATTGCAAAACAGTATTTGCCAAAGCTAAAAAACAACCCAAACTATTTGGCAAGGCTTGGTTTAAGGCTGGTTGACAGCAAAGGGCAAAGCATCAGCGGCGCATCTGTAAACTGGTGGAAATATAACAAAGGCATACCTTATAAAGTGGTGCAGGGCAGCGGCGACAGGAATGCGCTTGGCGTAATGAAGTTTAATTTTGACAACCCTTATGCTGTGTATATGCACGACACCAATGAAAGATGGCTGTTTAAAAATTCATCCCGGGCCAACAGCCATGGGTGCGTACGAGTGCAGGAGTGGGAAAAGCTGGCAAGGTATTTTACATTGATAGACAGCCTTAATTTGCCTGCAGGCGACACATTGGCTTATACATTTGATTCTGTAAAAACATTGCTGAGCGAAAAAAAGAACCGCAGGCTTGTTATAAAAACCCCTGTGAAAGTATATTTTAATTACTTCAGCTGCGAAGGAAAAAATGGAAAGATCAAATTTTATGATGATATTTACGGCGACGACAAAGCATTGAGGGAAAAGTATTTTTCAGATAAGTAACACCCAAATTGCTGCTGTATGAAACTTCGTTCCTTCCTTATTCGTTTTGCTGTTCTTTTCGCAACAGTTTTTTCTTTCCCGTTTGTTGCTCATTCATTGCCGCAGGATTCTACAGCAAAAAAGCCTCCTGTTAAAAAAATATTTTATGGCCAGGCAAGTTTTTACGCCAATAAATTCAATGGGCGCAAAACTGCCAGCGGCGAAATATTTGACCAAAAGAAAATGACCTGTGCCTGCAATGCTGTAAAGCTTGGCACATGGCTACGGGTTACCAATGTAAAAAATAACAAATCTGTAATTGTAAAGGTAAACGACCGCATACACCCACGGATGCGGCGTGTGGTTGACCTTACCAGCGGGGCAGCAAGGCAAATAGGCATTACTGCCAAGCACGGGCTTGGGCGTGTAAAAGTGGAAGTGCTGGGAAAAACAAAACCCAAAGCATAAGCCTGATTCCCTGTTTTTGCAATAGCCATCCCTTTTTACCCATCTCGTAAAAATTGCTGTTTCGCACTGCTGCCTGCGCCTCCATTATTCGTTACTTTTGCTGGCTTACAAACAGCAGTATTATGGCAAAAATTGCAATCAATATAGCAACAGGCAGTTTGCAAAAGGAAGAAATGATTGTGGGCATTGACCTTGGCACGACAAACAGCCTGGTATCTATCATCCACCCCGAAACAAAGCAACCCGTTGCATTAAAAGAGCACAACACTTCTTCATTAGTGCCGTCAGTTATTCACTTTGATGAAAATGGGAATATTGTTGTGGGCGAAGAAGCAAAGAAGCAGCTTATCAGCCAACCGCATAATACTATTTTTTCTGCTAAAAGGCTGATGGGAAAATCTTATAACGACATTAAGGCAAACGCTTCTTTTTTTTCATATAAAATTATTGATGACAACACCGAAAGCCTCGTAAAAGTACAGGCAGGGAATAAGTTCTATTCGCCAATTGATTTATCTTCTTTTATTTTAAAAGAATTGAAGCAGCGGGCTGAACATATTTTAAAAACACCGGTAAACAAAGCAGTGATAACCGTGCCGGCTTATTTCAACGATGCACAAAGGCAGGCAACAAGGGACGCAGGGAAATTAGCAGGGCTGGATGTATTAAGGATAGTAAACGAGCCAACTGCCGCAAGCCTTGCGTATGGTTTGGGCCTGGAAAAGGAAGAAGAAAAAACAATTGCTGTGTACGATTTGGGCGGCGGCACGTTTGATATTTCTATTTTGAAAATTTCAAATGGCGTGTTTGAAGTGCTGTCAACCAATGGCGATACTTATCTCGGCGGCGATGATATTGATAAAACAATTGTTCATTACTGGCTTCAGCAGGCTGGCCTGAGCGAAGATGAAATGGCAAACAATAAAGAATTTGCACAGGCCATCCGGTTAAAAGCAGAAGAAGCAAAAATCCATCTTTCATCAAATGATTCATTTAATTCAGAATTGAACGGGGATAAATTATCTATTACCAAACAACAGTTTGAATTATTGATACAGCCATTGATTGATAAAACAATTGCCTGTTGCAAAAATGCTTTGAAAGATGCAGCGCTGAAAACAAAAGACATTGATGTGATAGTAATGGTGGGCGGCAGCACAAGGGTGCCGCTTGTAAAACAATCAGTAGGCAATTTTTTTGGCAAGGCTGTAAACGATTCGGTAAACCCTGATGAAGTGGTGGCATTGGGCGCTGCTGTACAGGCAGATATTTTAGCAGGCAACAACAAAGAAGTGCTGCTGCTTGACGTGACACCGCTTTCGCTGGGTATTGAAACAATGGGCGGCTTAATGGATGTATTAATCCCACGCAATTCAAAAATACCCGGCAAAGCAGCAAGGCAATACACCACACAAAAAGACGGGCAGAATGGGATGCGTATCTCTGTTTATCAGGGCGAAAGGGACATGGTGAAAGACAACCGCAGGCTGGCTGAATTTAATTTGAGCGGCATACCTGCCATGCCCGCCGGGCTTGCAAAAGTGGAAGTAAGTTTTTTAATAAATGCAGATGGGATTTTATCTGTTAAAGCAAAGGAGTTAAGAAGTGGCGTTGAGCAAAGCATCGAAGTAAAACCGCAATATGGCTTAACTGACAGCGAACTTGAAAAGATGTTATTGGATTCTATCACCCACGCTAAAGACGATATTGCCATGAGGGCACTGGTGGAAGCAAGGACAGAGGGCGAACAACTGCTGGGCACAACAGAAAAGTTCATACAAAAAAACACTGTTTATCTTTCGAAACAGGAATTGATGGATACAGCCAATGCCATGCAGGCACTGCAAATGGCCCTTACAATGGATGATAAGGACCTGATACATTCAAAGATTGAAGAGCTTAACAATATTAGCCGCCCTTATGCAGAAAGGGTAATGGACGAGGCTATTGCTGTGGCAATGAAAGGCAAAGCTATATAAGCTGCCCTTGTTTGTGGGAGAAAAAAACTATTTTGCACTTTAGCAATGCCTGTAAGCAACATTACCATAATAGCGCCATTATACAACGAAGCAGAAGTTTTTGCTGAGCTAAAGCAAAGGCTGGATGCTGTAATCGCCTCTTCCTCTCAAAAAGTGCAGGTGCTGTTGATTGATGATGGCAGCACTGACAATACTGCAATGCTGATGGAAGAAGCTATCACAGGCAACGAAAACTATTCTTGCATTTTCCTCTCTAAGAACTTCGGGCATGGCATGGCGCTTACCGCAGGCCTTGCAGAACTTAGCAACAATACGGATGCGGTATTTATCATTGATGGGGATTTGCAGGACCCGCCCGAGCTGTTGCCGCAGTTTATTAATAAAATGAATGAAGGCTATGATGTAGTATATGGCATAAGGAACAACAGGAAGGAAAGCTTTTTAAAGAAGGCAGCTTATAAACTATATTACCGCCTGCAGGAAAAAATTTCCGGCTCGCCCATGCCGTTAGATGCAGGCGATTTTTCATTGATAAGCAAAAGGGTTGTTAAGCAAATGAACCGTATGCCGGAGCAAAGCCGTTATGTGCGTGGGCTGCGCAGCTGGGTGGGCTTTAAGCAAACAGGCATTGTGTACAGCCGGGAGGAAAGGCATGGCGGCAGGAGCAAATACTCTTTATGGCAGCTTATAAAATTAGGCTTTAATGGCATATTCAACTTCAGCGAATTGCCCATACGTTTCATTGGCATTGTGGGCTTGTTGTCTGTATTGCTGTCATTGGTTTACCTCGGCGTGGTGGTGTATGATAAACTGGTGCATGGCACGGTGCCAAAAGGATTTACTGCTTTGATATTTGCAATTGTGCTTTTCAGTGGGGTGCAATTGCTTTCGCTTGGGTTGATTGGCGAATATGTGCTGCGTATTTTCTTTCAGGTAAAACAGCGGCCATTGTTTATTATAAAATCAAAAATTACAAAAGGCAAGCCTGCTGATGAAGAGTGAGTATGTAAAAGAATATGGCCGCCTTGAAACATCGCACTGGTGGTTTGCAGTGCGGCAAAAAATAATACTGCAATCAATTTCAAAATTCATTTCAAAGGAAGGGGATAAAAAGGTTTTGAATATTGGCGCTGCTGCAGGCGCTTCTTCGGCATGGCTTTCTGTTTTCGGCACAGTCAGTTCTGTTGAAAATGAATCCGTGTTTTTAGAGCATCTCCACAGTAAAAATATTGATGCAGTAAGTGCCAGTGCTGAACAGCTTCCGTTTGCCGACAACAGTTTTGATTTGGTATGTGCTTTTGATGTGGTTGAGCATATTGAAGACGATAAAAAGGCATTGGCCGAAATGCAAAGGGTTTGCAGGCCCGGTGGCAAAATTTGTATTACTGTTCCTGCCTTCCAGTGTTTATGGGGCAGGCATGATGTTGCCAACGGCCATAAAAGGCGTTATGTATTTTCAACATTGCGGCAACAGCTTCCTGCACAAAACAAAATGCTTTATTCCACTTGTTTCAATACGCTTCTTTTCCTTCCAATTTATATTGCAAGGAAAATTGACTGGCTGTTAGCTGGCAAAAAAGAAGCAGTTTCTGATTTTGACATTTTTAAAACGAACGCTTTCGCAAACAGTATCTGCCAATTCATTTTCAACCTCGAAACAAAATTGTTGAAGGTGATGCGCTTTCCTTTTGGTGTTTCTTTACTGGTGCTTCTTGAAAAAGATGCTGCTGGCTAATACTGCTGCAAGCAGCATCAGCGATACAAGGGAAATGTACCATGCAGCAATTACAGCATTGGGTTTGTATTGAAACCGTACTGTATGTTTGCCTTCAGGCAACTGCACACTAATAAATGTTGTATCTGTAGTTTTGATAGCTGTTTCTTTTCCATCAACAAAAGCTTGCCAGCCCGGGTAGTTGTTTTGCAGGCAAACTAATTTTTCTTTTTGATTGCTTTGTGTTGCCAATCGAATGCAGTTTGCGCTGAATGATTCGATACTGATTGAGCCGCTGCTGCCATTATCGAAAAATAAAACCGGTTTCTCAAAAACTTTTTCTTTCAACGGCGATTCATAAAATTTTTCCTGTGCTGATAAATTGCCGGGCGTGATGTAATAATCGTTCCTGCCAATTTTCTTTATGTAATGCAGCGTGCTGCCAGTTACGGTGCTGTAGCTGCCTTTTGAATTTTCATTGATGCTTTCTGTTACAGAAGGGGCGGGGAAGGGAACAGTATTGCGGTTGATTTTTTTTACTGTTTCATTAAACCTTGTGGCGCCAATAATTGTAACAGGGGAATTTATTTGTGTGGCAGCAAAAATATCCAGCAGCATTACTAAAGGCAGGAGCATCACGGCTTTCTTGTTCTTGAATCCAAAGTTCAACAATAACAGAATAACAAGAATAAAGGGCAATTGAATAAAAAACCTTTGGGCAAAACTTAAGCTTTGAAAAATATGTTTCGTGGTTTTTAGTAAGGCTGACAAATACAAAGCACCTGCTTCTGGCCATTTTTCCACTAATAAAAAGACAGAAAAAAAAATAGACACAATAATCAACAAACAAATAAAATGT
>CAYRRL010000039.1:0-12120 GCA_964426665.1 uncultured Ferruginibacter sp.
TGCTCCTATAGTTTTAAAAGACGACCCAACCCTGCTATTCACCAATGCAGGCATGAACAAGTTTAAAGATTATTTCCTTGGCAACAAAACAGCGCCATATAAAAGAGCTGCCGATACGCAAAAATGCCTGCGTGTGAGCGGCAAGCACAACGATTTGGAAGAAGTGGGTGTTGACACTTACCACCACACTATGTTTGAAATGCTGGGCAACTGGAGCTTTGGCGATTACTTTAAGCCGGAAGCAATAGCCTGGAGCTGGGAATTATTGACTGAAGTATATAAAATACCAAAAGAGCGGCTATATGTTACCGTTTTTGAAGGCGATGCAAAAGAAAGCCTGCCGCCATCTCAAATAGCATTAAACGAATGGAAAAAAATTGTGCCGGAAGAAAAAATCATTTTTGGTAATAAGAAAGACAACTTTTGGGAAATGGGCGACACTGGCCCCTGTGGCCCCTGCACTGAAATACATGTGGACTGCCGTACAGAAGAAGAAATTGCTGCAAAGCCGGGAAGGGAACTGGTAAACAAAGACCATCCGCAGGTAATAGAAATTTGGAACAATGTATTTATACAATATAACCGAAAAAAAGATGGCACACTGGAACCGCTTGCTGCCAAGCATGTGGACACAGGCATGGGCTTTGAAAGGTTGGTGAGGGTAATACAGGGCAAAAAGAGTAATTACGATACCGATGTATTCACGGGCACTATTGCCGCTACCGAAAGAATTGTAAATAAAGAATACACTGCTGGGGGTGATAAAGAAAGCATTGCCTTTCGGGTAATAGCCGACCATATCAGGGCCATTGGGTTTACTATTGCCGACGGGCAACTGCCATCCAATACCGGCGCCGGCTATGTCATCAGAAGGATTTTGAGAAGGGCGGTGCGTTATTATTACTCTTACTTGGATTATAAGCATCCATTGCTTTTTCAATTGCTGCCTGTAATTGCCAAACAATTTGAGCATGTGTTCCCCGAACTGGAAGCACAAAAAGATTTTGTGTGCAAAGTAATAAAAGAAGAAGAAGACGCTTTTTTGCGGACGCTTGATAAAGGGCTTAAAAGAATAGACGATGTAATTGCTGCTTCGCAGGCAAAGAAAGTGATTGATGGAAAAAGTGCTTTTGAACTGAATGACACCTACGGTTTCCCCATTGACCTTACTAAACTTATTGCGGCCGAAAATAACCTAAGCGTTGACGAAGCTGGCTACGAAGAAGAAAGGAAAAAACAACAGGAACGTGGAAGGGCTGCAACTTCATTAGAAACGGAAGATTGGGTAACGCTAATTGAAAATATTTCCAACAAGTTCGTTGGCTACGACTGCTTAGAAACAAAAAGCAATGTTATTAAATACAGAAAGGTAACCGCCAAGTCGAAAACATCATACCAGATTATACTTGATAATACGCCTTTCTATGCAGAAAGCGGCGGGCAGGTTGGCGATACCGGCACTTTATATTTTGGTGATGAAACCATTGCAGTTACTAATACCAAAAAAGAAAATGATTTAATCATCCATTTTTCTGATACGTTGCCCTCAGTAGTGAATACCGAAGTAGTAGCAAAAGTAAATGCCGCAAGAAGAAAAGCCATTACAGTCCATCACAGCGTAACACATTTGATGCACTCCGCTTTGCGTACAGTACTTGGTACACATGTGGCACAAAAAGGGAGTTTGGTTAATGATGAACATTTGCGTTTTGACTTCAGCCATTTTGCCAAAGTAACTGATGAAGAACTGGCACAAGTAGAAACAATCGTAAATGAAAAGATAAGAGAGAATGTGCCTGTCGTAATAAAACAAATGAGCAAAGACGAAGCAGTAGCCATAGGCGCCATGGCATTATTTGGCGAAAAATACGGGGACACTGTAAGGGTTGTAATAATGGACCCGGCTTACTCAATTGAATTATGTGGCGGCACACATGTAGGCAGCACAGGCGAGCTTGGCATATTTAAAATAAAAAGCGAAAGCGCTGTGGCCGCAGGCGTTCGCCGTGTGGAAGCTGTATGCGGCAAACCAGCCGAAGCATTTATCAACGAAGAATTTGACGCCATCAAATCTGTAAGGCATACATTAAAGCACCCGAAAGATATTGGCAAGACAATTGAAACCCTGCAAACAGAAAATGCAGAATTGAAAAAACGCATTGAGGGCCTGGAAGCAAGGCAATTGGTGGGCATACGAAACGAGTTGTTGCAGAAAGACGAGATTATTAACCAGGTTACTTTCATCGGCGATATTGTGGAAGTAAGCAATGCAGACGCATTAAAGAAACTGGCAGGCGATGTTAAAAACCATTTGCATGATTCGTTGATTGCTCTCTGCGCCAATATTGACGGCAAGCCTTACGTTGCCATCAGCATTGCCGACACAGTAGTGGCAGCAAAAAACCTGGATGCAGGGAAGATTATTAAAGAGCAGGTGGCGCCATTGATAAAAGGCGGCGGCGGCGGCCAAAAGAATTTGGCAACTGCAGGCGGCCAGGATGCAGGCAATTTGAAACAAGTGATTGAGAAGGTAAAATCATTATTATAACTGCAACTTCTTTTTATATCAAAAGGGAAGTATAACAGCTTCCCTTTTTTAATTAGATAGAATGAAAATTATTTTAGAAACACAAAGGCTTTACTTACGCCAATTCACCGAAGCAGATGCCCCATTAATAAAACAACTCAACAGCCAGCCCGGCGTACTGCAATACATCCCTGAACCTGCCCTTGCATCTAATGAAGAAGCAAAGGAAGTTGTTGCAAATATCATTTTGCCACAATACAAAAACAACCTTGGCAGGTGGGCAGCACATTTAAAAAGCAATGGTGAATTTATTGGCTGGTGCGGTTTAAAACTGGCAGATGGCGAAATTGATTTAGGCTACCGTTTTCTCCCATCTGCCTGGGGCAAAGGCTATGCAACAGAAGCCGCCAAAGCAACATTGGAATACGGGCACAGCATTTTGCAATTGAAAAAAATAATTGCCCATGCACATATTGGCAATACCGCCTCTCAAAAAGTGCTGGAAAAAATAGGGATGCACTTTGTTGGTGAAGGAATAGATGAAGGCATGCCGGTAAAAGGCTATGTTTCATTCAGCAACAACATTTAATTTTATCGCCGTATGATAAACTACAACCCCAAAGACTGGTTCACATTCACATTCCGCTTTCACAAAGCAGATACATTCCGCAAGTTGCTGCCATTAATTGTTGGCGTGGCAATATACTCAGCTATCATTGGTTATATCGAAATTGAAATACTCCATCTTTCTGATAAAAGCTATCTCAAGAATATACCTGCCATGCATGGGTTGCTGGGTTTTGCTATCTCTATGCTGCTGGTTTTCCGCACCAATACTGCTTACGACCGTTGGTGGGAAGGCAGGAAACTCTGGGGCAGCCTTGTAAACAACAGCCGCAACCTTGCCATCAAATTATCTGTAATGCTGCCCGAAAGCGAAAAAGAGCAACGTGATTTTTTCAGGAAAACAATTCCGGCCTATGCTTATGCTTTAGTGAACCACCTGCGTTCAGAAAAAACAAGGATTGAATTGTTTGAGGATGACATAAGGCACCATGTATTTAAAAAAATAGATACAGAAAAACATATTCCTAACCAGGTGGCGCTGCTCATATTCCAGCATATCCAGCAATTGTATAAAGATGGGAAAATTAATGGCGAGCAATTGATTGTATTAAATGCAGAATTGCAATCATTCACCGACATCTGCGGCGCCTGCGAAAGGATAAAAAATACGCCGATCCCTTTTTCATATAGTGTGTTTATAAAAAAGTTCATCTTCTTTTATATAATGACATTGCCTTTCGGCTACGCTTTTACCCTGGGTTATTACATGGCGCCTGTAGTGGCGTTTATATTTTATGTACTGGCCAGCCTGGAATTGATTGCAGAAGAGATTGAAGACCCTTTTGGCGGCGATGCCAACGACGTGCCCACAGAAAAAATCGCCATGAATATCCACAAACATGTGTCAGAAATTTTGTGAGCCACAAATATTCTTGCCACAGATTACTCGGATTAGCACAGATTTTATTTGTGCCAATTCGAGGATTTCATTTCTGTGTGCATCCGTGCAATATGTGGCAAACCAAAAAAAAATGTTAAAGCACTTATTTTGTCTCCGAAAGATTTCGTAAATAAAATATTTACTTTATTTTTGAACTACTAAACGCTTCGTAAAATAAAACTATTAGAGTATGAAAAAGTTATCCATTGCCATGATTGCCTTTGCATTTCTTCCCTTTATTAGCATAGCCCAGAGCGAAGAGAAGGAACTGGCAGAACAAAAAGAATTGAAAGAGCAGCATGAGAAAAAAGAAAAAGCTGAAAAGAAAGAAACACAGGAAATCATTATACGAAAAAACGGCGACAAGGACATTAAACTAAAAGTGGAAATTGATGGCGACAACGTAACCATTAATGGCAAGCCAATGAGCGAATATAAAGACGATGATGTTATAATTAATAAACGGAAAATGATAATTACCGATGGCAACGGCCCAATGGTTTGGAACTTTAACAGCGATGGAAAAGATTGGGAAAAATGGGGCGAAGAGTTTGGCGAGCGCTTTGGCCAACAATTCGGAAGGGGTTTTGGAGGCGATTGGGAAATGGAACATGAAGGCAGTGGCGCATTGCTTGGCGTAACTACCGAGAAAGACAAAGACGGTGCTAAAATCACTGATATAACAAAAGGCAGCGCTGCAGAAAAAGCAGGCTTGCAAAAAGGCGACATCATTACCAAAGTAGATGATGAAAAAATTGAAAACCCGGATATGCTGGCTGATGTAATTGGCTTTAAAAAACCAAAAGACGAAGTAAAGGTTACTTATAAAAGAAACGGGAAACAAAGCACTGCAAAAGCTACCCTTGGAAAAAGAAAAAATGTAAAGGCTTTTGCTTACGGTGGGCCCGGCAGCCACGGTTATTCTTTTTCAATGCCGGAGCCGCCTATGGCGATTGCACCAAATATGGAAGGGTTGCATGAGGACATGGAAGAATTGCACAACAATATGGCATTTGCCTTCGCTTCCCGTAAAAAAATTGGCCTTAAAATACAAGACCTTGAAGAAGGCGATGGCGTGAAAGTGATAAACGTAGAAGACAGCAGCGCTGCTGCTACAGCCGGCATTAAAAAAGACGATATCATTACAGAAATAAACGGCAAAAAAATTAAAAATACTGACGATGCAAGGGAAGAGCTGGTGCCAGACGAAGACAAAAAAGTGTACAAAATAAGAGTAAACCGCAGCGGTTCGGAGATGAGCTTTGATGTAAAAATCCCAAGGAAATTGAAAACCGCCAATCTATAAAAGTATAGCCACTTTAAAAGATGCCCTTCAATTAAGTCGGAGGGCATTTTTGTATTGGTGGCATGCAGAGGCGCAGCGGTTGAAGGGAAAATTTTGATTTGGCATTTATGCTTGGGCTTCTTCCCTGCTCTATGCGTGGGATAAACCTCCGCTCCCTCCCCACTATTCCTTATTTTTGCCGCTTAAACTATTGAAAGACTTTGCCTGATATAATACAATTATTGCCCGACCACATCGCTAACCAAATTGCAGCTGGCGAAGTAATACAGCGCCCGGCCAGTGCGGTGAAAGAACTGCTTGAAAATGCCGTGGATGCAGGGGCAACGGAAATCCAGCTTATCATCAACGATGCAGGCAAAGCGCTGGTGCAGGTGATAGACAACGGCAAAGGCATGAGCGAAACGGATGCCCGGATGGCCTTTGAGCGCCACGCCACTTCCAAAATAAAAAATATTGAGGACCTGTTCCATATCAAAACAATGGGCTTTCGTGGGGAAGCGCTGGCCAGTATTGCTGCTGTGGCGCAAGTGGAGATAAAAACAAAAACGCCAGAAGCAGTTACCGGCACTTATATTGAAATAGAAAACAGCGCTGTAAAAAAACAAGAGCCCATTGCATGGCAGCAAGGCACAAGCATTGCCATGAAGAATTTGTTTTTTAATGTGCCTGCCCGCCGCAATTTTTTAAAAAGCAATGCTGCAGAAATGCGCTACATAGTTGACGAATTCATCCGTGTGGCGATGGCCTTCCCTGATATTTTCTTTTCGCTTACCAGCAATGGGCAGCAGGTTTTCCATTTGGAAAGGGGCTCGCTGAAACAACGGGTGGTACAAATACTCGGCAATAATTACAATGCCAGGCTGGTAAGCATTAAAGAGGAAACAGACTACATGAACATTTATGGTTTTGTTGGCAAGCCTGAAACAGCCAAGAAAACCCGTGGCGACCAATATTTTTTTGTAAATAACCGTTTCATAAAAAGCGCTTACCTTAACCATGCTATCATGAATGCCTTTGACCAGATGATTGCAAAGGACAGTTTCCCGATGTATGTTTTATTTATTGATTTAGACCCTTCACAAGTTGACATCAACGTTCACCCAACCAAGCAGGAAATAAAATTTGAGGATGAAAAAATTGTATATGCTTTTGTGCAGAGTGCGGTAAAACATGCGCTGGCACAATTCAGCATTACGCCGGCACTGGATTTTGAACTGGATGCTTCTATTCAAAAGCTGGATGCAGTTAACAAACCTTTTACTGAAGAAAAAAAATCATCTGCTTCTTCGTCACCATTATACAGCACCTTCACACAAAAGCACCAGGCGCATTTTGTAGAGAAGAAAAGTGAATTGAAGCATTGGAAGGACTTTTATGAGCCTGCTAAGGAAAAAACATTTGAATCATTAACGGAAAAATATGGAATAAAAACCGGCACAGATACAACCAGCAACTCAGCTCCATTATCTATTGAACATGCGCCATTCAAAATCCACGGGCAAATACACAATACCTATATCATTGCACAAAATGATACTGGCTTCGTTTTAATACACCAGCAAAATGCGCATGAAAGGGTTTTGTACGAGCGCTTTATCAAAGCAACAGAGGGAAAGCCAATCTCCACACAACAAAGTTTGTTTCCGGCGACTTTGCAATTAACGGCAAGCGATGCCGTTATTGTAAAAGAGTTGTTGCCTGAACTGCATACATTAGGCTATCACCTGGAACCATTTGGCAACAATGCCTTTGTAATACAGGGCACTCCTGCTGATGTGCTGCAGGGCAATGAAAAAATTGCAATTGAAAAAATACTGGAGCAATACAAACATTTCAGCGCCGATTTAAAATACAGCAAGAGGGAAAAATTGTTGCGTTCCCTGGCATGGCAGCAATCTGTTAAAGCCGGCACATCGCTCACACAAAAAGAGGCGGAAACATTAGTGCAGGATTTATTTGCTTGTACATCCCCTAACGTCACGCCTAATGGCAAGCCTGTTTACTCTGAGTTCAATAAAATGGATTTGGATAAAATGTTTGGCAGGTAGCAAAACCATTGTTACTGTTTTATAAAAAGCCTGTCCGGCACAGTTAAGTTTTTCCCATTTTCAATTTCAATAGCAGCGCCGGGATTGATAACCTGTGTTACATTCAGCAAACAGTTGCCTGCATTGCTATGGTTTATCAAAATACTGTTGCCCTGTGGCAGTTGGAATGGCGGCATTTTGTTGCCCATCCAATTAGCCGGCACGTCCCAGTTGCCATTGCCTGTAAATGTATAAGTATAAGTTTGTGGCTGCAGGCATATCGTTGTTTCAAAAATGGCCCTGAAAGTGTCTTCTACCTGCGAACCAAATGATTCTGGCAATGTAATGCACCCGGAATCCCTGTTGCACCTTGTCCATGTAAACGTTTCGGCAGGAAGCCACCGGGGAATGGGAAACATGTAATTTGAAAAACCATCCCCATAAGTACCCCACAAATAATAAGTGCTGTCGTTGCAAACGAAAATACCCATGTGGTTTTGTGCAAAACTGGTAACCCATCTTTCCCATGACAAGCCGCCATCAAATGTCCTGTACACATTCGACATATAATAATTGTCAAACAAAAAAGCCCTTTTCCTGTCCACAATCTGTACCTGGTTAAGGCTCCGGTTTGTGCTCACATTATAATATGATGTATCTAAAGACCAGGTGTTGCCAGCGTCATTGCTTTTGTACAACTCAGCCCCCGAATACCATTTTGAGCCGTACAGCAAGTACCAGTTTTCTGTGTCCCAAAAATCAAAATCACGGATATAATAGCTGGTGTCAGGAAAATTGATTGAGAAGTTGCGAATGGCAGAAAGTGAATTGCCCGCTTTTCTGTAAAGGGTGTGCCGCCCAGCCACTATAGTATCGCTGGGTGTAATTCCATACACGGTACTGTCATTAAGGTATTTTTGCCTTTGCCCATAACCCTCAAAAATGAAAGCCGCCAGCAGGATGAATATGAATAGTGTTTTTAACATACGGCCTGTTGCACAAATTTAAAACTACACAAATTATCGTAGAACCAATACCATGCTGCCGGTTTTAATAATTTCCACCGAATGGCAGCCTATCCCAATTGCAAGCGTAAACGCCCTGTGGAAACAGGGCGTTTTGTTTTCTTTGTATGATTATTGAAACCTTCCTAAATTTTCTGGAACCTTGTATAACAAACCTGCCCATTATACAATATCCGCACAGTGTAAAAACCTGGCACAAGGTTCTGCACATTCAGCGTTACAGGGTTGTTGCCCGGTGCGCCGGTTTGTGTGTACTGCATTAAAGCAATACCCTGCATATTATATATTACAGAAGTAATAACGCTTGCCTGGTTTAACTGCACATTATATGTAATAGCGTTATGTGCAGGGTTGGGGTATGCGGCCAGCACACATTGTGTTGGCGGTATTGTATTGTATATTCTTACCTCATCGCAATATTCTTTGGTGCAATTAGTAGAGAAAGCTGCTTTTACACACACAATGTACAAACCCGTATCAGGGAAAACAAACAGAGGGTTGTTTTGATTTATAAAAATTGCAGAGCTGTCGCCAGCTTTTGTAACAGACCATTGCTGGTTGTAAACTGGTGCATTGCCTGTGGCAGTAAAGTATAATTTGTTAGGCATGTAATTATCCCTGCGGTATGCAAACTGCAATTGGAAACTGTCGCAGTTTACAGGCGGTATCACATTGCCCGGAACAAATACCGAATCGCAATGTGTACGGGTGCAGGTATTGTTCAGCGTTATGCTAAGGCATACTAAGTACCAGCCCGGTTGTTGGTATATGTGGTCTGCATGCCAGCCGGTGCCTGTTGTGCCATCCCCAAAACTCCATACGGCATAGCCACCTGATGAAGGCGTAACAGTTGTATTCTCAAAAAACACTTTCCGCATGTTGGCCGGTGCGGTGCGGTAAGCAAAGTTGGGTTGTATGTTGCAACTGTCAACTGTGCCTGGGAGCACAACTATTGTTTGGCAAGTATCTTTTACACAGTTAGTGCCCAATATGCCCATCCTCAGGCATACCCGGTATGTGCCGGGCTGTGTGTAAATATGGCCGGGGCTATAAGCTGTGCTGCTGGTACCATCGCCAAACGACCATTGTGTGTAGGTATTAGCAGTAAGCGGCGAGCTTTGGTTATTGAAATATATTTTCCTGTTGTTAAATGAATCGGTTGCCCAGGTAAAGTTTACCTGCAATTGGCTACATGGGTTTACTGAGCCCTGCACCACAATCGTTTGGCAAGTATCTTTTACACACACATTGCCAAGCCGCATTGTAAGGCACACCCTGTAGGTTCCGGGCTGTGCGTAAATATGAGTTGGGCTGTAAGCCATGCTGCTGTCGCCATCGCCAAAGCTCCAGTTGGCAAAAGTATTGGCTGTTACCGGCGAGCTTTGGTTAATAAACTGTATTTTATTGCTGTTGGTTGAATCAGTTCTCCAGTTAAATGCAACCTGAAGTTGATTGCAAACATTCGCATTGTTTGCTACAACAATTGTTTGGCAGGTTTGCCTTTCGCAAATAATGTTAGTAGTTCCGGGCAATACCTTTTTTACTTTAAGGCAAACTATGTAGGTTCCAACAGATGTGTAAGCATGCGCCACAGGGTTATTAGGGTTAATAACTATTGGCGAGCCATCGCCAAAATCCCAGAAACTTGAATCGGCTGTTGTTAATGGCATGGATGTATTTTGAAAAATGTATGGCGGTATTGGCAAAGAAGAAATACTGTCCCGCCTGTAAGTAAATGAAGCAACCAGGTTGCAGGAAGTGTTTTGCCCCGCTGCTACTACCTTGCAGTATTCGCTAACGCATGAAGCACCGGCTGCCGCCCTTACCACCTTTAAGCAAACTGTGTAAGCGCCGGCAACATTATAAGTATGTGTTGGGTTGGCCAAAGTTGAGCCGCTGCCATCACCAAACGACCAGAACAGGCTGTCAGCACCTGATGCTGGCGGGGTTTGGTTAGTAAAATAAATTTTGTTGGCATTGGCACTGTCCTGCCTGTAAGAAAAATATGCCTGCAGGTTGCATTGCACCTGTGGCGTATCCACTATTATTGTTTGGCAATTTTGCCTTTCGCAAATAATATTGATGGTGCCCGGTTGTACTTTTTTTACTCTGAGGCAAACAGTATATACTCCCGGCGCTGCATACACATGCATTACCGGGTTGTTAGGATTGAAAACAACAGGCGAATTATCGCCAAAATCCCAGAAGCTTGAATCAACATTTGACAGCCCGGTTGTAGTATTATAAAAACGGTATGAAGCAGGGAAAGCAGTTACAGAGCTGTCCCGTACAAACTCAAACCTTGGCACTATATTGCAAGGCGATTGAACCAGTATTACCCGGCACTGTTCCCTGATGCACTCTACACCGCCTGCGCTGTTTACTTTCTTTACTATAAGGCACACAGAATAACTGCCGCTGCCTGCATAGGTATGAACGGGGTTGGCATCATTAGAAACATTGCCATCGCCAAATACCCATGTTACAGAATCGGCAGGCGACAATGGCGTGCTGAGGTTGGTAAAACGTATAATACCAGGGTTGGCAGTTTCCGGCGTACTGCTGAAATTAACTGTAAGGTTGCAATTGTTAGGCGCCTGCACTTGTACCATTGCACAGGTATCGCTAATACAAAACTCGTCTCTTTTTACAGTAAGGCACACCCTGTAAACACCTGATGTTGCAAAAATATGGGTAGGGCTGGCATCAAAAGAGCCGGTTCCATCGCCAAAGCTCCATTGGGTTATTGTATTGGGGTTGCCGCCTGTTGACAGGTTAGTAAAATATACTTTATTGGTTTGTATACTGTCCCGCCTGAAAGCAAATGAGGCATGCACATCGCATGGCACGGGCGGCATAACAGTGATTGTGCGGACAGCTGAATCAATGCACTCCGCAATAGTACTGTCGTTGGGCGAATAGGCTATTGCCACATGCACTACATTATAAACTCCGGGGGCATAAATATGCGATGGGGCTGCAAAACTGCTGGAACTGCCATCGCCAAAAGACCAGTTGTGACGAACAACAGCGTTGGTGCTAACCGGTGAAAACTGTACTAACCCTGTATTTCCATTTACCGTAAAAGTAAATTCGGGATTGCACTGGGCAAATAGCGAAGCAGAGCATATTGCGGAAAAAGCAAACAGAAGCGTAAAAAATTTTTTCATACTGGTATTTTTATAAGCATTGTGATTATTAGTATTTAAGCACAGAGTTATAGATACCCTATGGAGGAATTGCGATGCCTGAGGAAGAAAAAATTTTTAATACTGTTCCCTGATGCCTTTTAAGAAGTTTTCATAAGCCCGGCGCACTTTCCAGCCATCACCAATGGCATTGTTAGTGAGGATAGAAAAAATAAGCAGTTTATTTTTTTTAGTAATTAAAAAACCGCTGAGGGTTATCTGGTTGCTAAGGCTGCCGGTTTTGGCGTAGATAAAAGTGCTGTCGCTGTTGTAATAATTTTTCAATGTGCCCTCGCCGCCGGTTGGTAAAATAGTTTTCAATCTTTCCAAACCAAATTCGTTTTTCATTTTATTAAGAATGTAAACGAATGACTGCGGCGTAAATAAATTGTACCTGCTGAGGCCGCTGCCATCCACCCATTTAGGTTGTTGGGGAACATCTTTTAAATCTGTTTTTAATAAAGTATCAATGATGGTTTCATCATTCATATAACCTAAATGCTCGTTGCTTGCCATCAGCAAAGTTTGTTCAGCGAAGAA